>JAURXW010000011.1 GCA_030654205.1 Bacteriovorax sp. | reverse complement strand
AAAAAGATAATCTGCTAGGACTTATTAAGCCAGGTCCATATATCCCTAAAAACGTCTCTGCTTCTAGGCTGCAAGTTTTCATTGACTGCCCTCGCAAATATTATTTTTCTTATATTGAAAAAATAGATCATCGCCCAGTTGAACGACTGAAAATTGCAGCCGATGAAATGGGAACTATTGAACATGATATTATTCAACAATATTTCATTAACAGAAAAATTGATTCAAGTTTAATTTTTGAGCCTAGTATCCATAAAGAATATTGTACTCAAGCTTTAGAGAAGTTTATTGAAAGTCATAAAATTATATTAACTGAGCAAGTAAAACTCACAACTTTTTACGAATTACTTAATTATACTCAAAATGGCATAGAGTTTTTGATCAATTTTTGTCACAAAAACCAGGCCATTGGAATTGAGTTTGAGCGCAGTCTTGGGCAAAATCCTTGGGGAATAGTTGGTTTTATTGATTGTCTCGTTCATTTAAGTAATCATGAAATTGCCATTTTTGACTTTAAGCGCTCTGGCGCGGCCATTGGATCTAAGCGCGATACTTTAGCGTTTGATAAAATTCAAATCTGGGCTTACTTAATAGTCATTTTACGTTTTCAAGAAAAAGTCATTCATACCTGGGGTTATTTAAATCTTTCAGAAATAGAAGCATCGCAAGTTTATGATGAAAATGAATCGGCTGTATTAAACACTGCCAAAATAGATGATTTTCAAATTTATCTAGAAAAAATAATTGAAAATATAAATAAGGAAATTCAGTTTCAAGCGGCACCGAGAAATAATAAGATATGCGATTTTTGTGAAGTACAATTACTCTGTCCTAAGGAGAGTTGTGTAATATGATACCTGCAACTTTTAAAAAAACTCCCAATGAAGAGCAACAAAATGCGATTTTTCATTTAGGAGGGAAGATTCTCTCTGCAGGAGCAGGTTCGGGAAAAACATTTGTTCTCATTGAGCATTTAGTTTATCTATTGGGTCAAATTCAAGAAAATACCACTTCCAGTGAATGGAATAAGCGCATTTCCTCTGAGCTCTCTAAAATTGTTTTAATGACTTTTACAAAAAAAGCCGCCGGTGAAATGTCTGTTCGTATGATGAAAAGAGTGGAAGAAATTCTCATTGAATACGAAAATGAAGATAGTGAATCAAGTTTAATATTCTGGACCCTCGTAAGACAAAACCTCTCTGCTTTGAATATTACAACGATACATGGTTTTTGCCATCGTTTGTTGCGACTTGGATTTTGGAGCGATTTCCCACAAGAGATAAATTTAGTTTCTTCAATTGAACATAAAGATAAGATTCAAAAATTATTTAATCAATGGTTTAAGGAAAATCAAAAAACCCTGGACCCAATATTTCTTGCTGGTTCACAGTCCTTACTTAGTGCAATGATTGAAATTTTTTCTTCACCTGAGTTGAGAGTATTATGGAATAATCCTAAATTATCAACAACTGCAGATAGTGAAATTGATCAATTCTTCCTACAATTCATTGACGTTAAAGGGTATTCCTTTCTATTTAATACAAGTATAGATCTTTTAACTTCGACTAAAGAAAAATCAAAAAAATGGTACGAGCTAATTATTGATTTTAATGAACTGCAAATAAGTAACGGGCAAATTAATTCTTCAAATTACATGACTTATCATGATTTTTTTAAAACCATAGCAAGATTTCCAATCACTAATTCAAAAGAAATTTCAGAAGATCAAAAGAAAACGCTCGATGCAATTCGAGAATTTAAAAGTGACTTAAAGGAATTGTCAGAAGACTTAGCCGCTCTCAAGGACAACTTTGAAATATATAAAGATTGGGTTTCTACGATTTCTCATTTGTTTAATTATGTTAATTCGCACTACCTTGAAATAGATGGATTTTCTTTTTCCGATTTGGAGTATTATGTTCTCGAGGGTCTCAAAAGCCCCGAAGTACTTGTTAAAGTACAAGAAAGTTTTACATATTTTATTGTAGATGAGTTCCAAGACACTTCTTATATTCAATTTGAAATTCTAAAAAATCTAATTGGTAAAAAAACTGAAAAAATTTTTTGTGTCGGGGATAAAAAACAAGCAATTTATGGATTTCGAGGGGGAGAGTTGCAAGTTTTTGCAGATTGCGCTCAATTTTTAGGAAATGATAATAATTATTTTTTAAAGAATAATTTTAGATCACTCCATTCAATCATCGAATTTAACAATAGCTTGTTTGAAAAAGTATTTCCACTGGGCCTGAAGTATGAAGGACTAGATCCCCATAGTGTTGAGATGGAGGCACAAGTAATTCCATCCAAGAGTATCTCTGGATCTGGAGAAGTTATAGCATTAAGAACTGAGATCGTAGGTAATATTGCAGATCTGGAGCTAGATCAATTAGAAGCAAACGTTTTAAGCGATCATATAAAAACTTTATTATTTAAAGACGAAATTCAAACAATTTGTATTCTATATAGAAAACTTAAACCAAGTGCTTACTTATTAGAGCATCTTTTAAAAAATGAAATAGCTTTTGCAGCACAGATTAAAATTAAATTCGCTGACGACCCGTTAATTAATATATTGTTATATCTTATCGAAATTCAATTAAATCAAAATGATCTAAGTAAAAAGACCTCCTCTTTGCTTTTACTAAAGACACTATTGGCAATTGTAGAAGTTAACTTTTTGAATACTCAACTCATTGATCAATTCCTCGAAGATTTGAAGATTCTGGGCTTGCGATTGGCTTTTCATAAAATTATTTTCTCACTTGGATTGTCTAATTCTTTCCATGCGCAAAATGCAGAATTAATTGATGCCATTTGCAGATTAACGAAGGAAGATGTTGTCGCTGTTTACCACTTGTTAAAAAACGACGAAGGCGAGGATTATGCCTGTGAGATGATGAGTGGAGAGGCGGGGACGAATGGTAAGAAAAGAATTATCATAATGTCGGCCCATGCCTCAAAGGGACTTGAGTTCGATGCTGTTTTACTTGGAGGTGTTCATACCAACGGACGCTATAATGGTATGAAAAATCATATTGGAAAGTTTCCACATAGTTTCAAATGGAAAAAAACTTTTGAACAAAAAAGATTCTTTAAATCCCCATTTTATCATTTGGAGTCAGAAATTTTGACTCTGAAGGATTTTTCAGAAAGTAAGAGATTGCTTTATGTTGCCTGTACACGGGCCGTAAAGCATCTAGCCTATGTTGACTTGTGGAGTATCGTTAAAGATGCACCAAAGGATTTACATAATTACGATAATAGTTGGATTCAGGCTTTGCGGTTAAATGATGTAAATAAAGTTGAAACGAGTCTTGAAAGTCAGGGGCAAAAAAAATTAGATATTTCCCTGATTCAACGCGACCCTGTTGGATTACTTGCTCGAAAGGGAGAATCTAATTTAGGACTTATTTCAGAACTGTCTGTAACAAGGCTAGCTACAATTGCTGATTGTCCTTTTAAGTTTTATTTACAAAATATTTGCAAAATTGATCCCGATAAAAATGAAACAAAAAATAAATTCATTATTGAGAATGAAGAGGAAGCTGGTGATGGTGCAGAAATTTTTTATTCTTCAAAAAAACGCGGAACCGAAGTTCACAGCTTTTTGTCTAAACTTTTTTTAAAGGAAATTGAAGTAGGAGATGTGCCAGAAAAAGAAAAAAATAAAATTATTTGGGCCTATCAATTAGCAGATCGTTTTCAGCAAGACTTTGATGCTGTTAGTGAACGCATGATTAAGTTTTCATTTTTTGGACAAATGATTAGCGGTACTCCTGATTTAGTTTTTATTCACAAAAATAGTAATCCAGTAGAAAAATTAATTGTTTGGGATTTTAAAACTGGAATCCGAAATGCCGAAAATGAATCAAGTTATTGGTTTCAATTAATGAGTTATGCATACGCCTATGGAAATATATATAAAATTGATCAAAACAATAAAATAGAATTATCGCTGCTTTATCTTGACCAATTAGAAGCTGTGACAAAAGTTGTAACATTCAATGAGATTACTCAGGTACTTTTTACTTTTTGGAAAAAAACAGAGTCACTCAATCAGGTAAATTCAAGCCATTGTTCCCACTGCGAATACTCCACTATTTGCAAAAAAGGTGAAAAACTACACTTTTAGTGATTTAGTTGCGAGCCTCCCAGCCTGTGTTAAAATAATAATTAAATTCTCTTACCAAATGAATTGGCGATATTTAAAAGCAGGATGCGTATGAAATCAAAACTTTTGGCCTTGTCTCTTTTGCTCTCACTTTCAATAACTTCAAAAATCTTTGCAAGTGAAAAAGACATATATGAATTTTCTTGGCTTGATCCAGATAAAGAAGTTTATGTACTTCAAAATAGAAAATTTAAAAAAGCTGGACACTTGCATGTTAACGCCGGTGCAGGAATTACAACTTCCGGAGCATTTGTAAATTCGACTGCAATCCAGGGGCGATTAGGATATTTTATTACAGAAGATTTTGGATTTGAGGGTTTATATTCCAAAAATTCTGGAAAAGAAAACGATACAGCCAAGGGAGTTAGAAGTTCCGGTCCGCAAGGAACTGGTACTACGCCATTTAGAAGAATCGTAGATAATTACGTTGGTGTGATGGCCTTATGGTCACCATTTTATAGTAAAATAAATACATTTAATAAAATTGTTTATATGGATTGGATTTTTGGATTAGGTTACGCAAGCCTAAAAGAAAAAAATAACAAGCTGGCTTTTGTCAGTGCTCTTTATGCCAATCAGGAAACACTTGAAACTCATGGTGGGATAATGTGGGAGGCCGGAATGAAATTTTACCTGGACCAATCCTTTAGCGTTAGAACAGATTTAACAGCGGTACATTTTAGCACAAATAATATTTCTACTCCTGGATCTTCATATAAGTCCAATTACGATGCTACATTATCTTTAGGTTACTCATTTTAATTAGGGAGAGAATATGAAGAAGTCATTCTTAGCGATTATTCTTCTTAGTTTTGGAATGAGTGCTCACGCTTCATTTCAGGGTGCTTGGAAGATTTATCAAAACGGCGATAAAAATCGATATCCGCAACTTGTATCAGAATTAATACAAGAAAAAATGTATTTCAGTGCCATTCCATTTCTTAAAGAATATCTAGCTACAACGAATAAAGTTAATGATGCTGCTGTTGATAAAGTTGTGGATGAATTAATAAGCGAAGTTGGCGTAAAACAATTTGAAGTACTTCCTTCAAATATTTTGGAAAAATCTAATGCCCCAACCATCCGTTATATTTTAGCACGAAAATATTTTAGACAAGGTAAGTATGATCAAGCCTTAAAATATTTAGAAAAAAATATTGAAGATTGGAATCCTGTAAAACCTTTTGCTCTTTTACTTGAGGGAAGTATTTATTCTGTTAGTAAACGTGAAGAGCAAGCAACGAGAGTTTTTAAAGAGTGTATTAATGTTGCTGAAGCACATATTAAAAAAGAAACTGATAAAGATCGACTAAGACAGTTAAAAATTAGTCGTGATTATTGTGTTGTGGGAATTCCCCGTGCTCAATTTGCTCTTCAGAAATTTGATGATGCCTATTTGAACTATCTTGATTTGGAAAAGTCTTCTTATATTTGGCCTGAAATTTTATTCGAAGAAGCATGGAATAGTTTCTATTTAAAAGATTATAACCGCACACTAGGGAAGCTCGTTACCTACAAAGCCCCTGTGTTTAATTATATTTTTAATCCAGAGATAGAGGTTTTAAAAGCGCTGTCTTACATGGAGCTTTGTCTTTGGGATGATTCAAAAAATACAGTTGAAGCCTTTTATACCAAGTACGAAAATGACAACGAGAGTTACAAGAAATTTATTGATTCAATGGGGAAGGATTACAAACAATATTACTCATTAGTTAAAGAAAACTCTGAAGGCAAAATAAAAAATAATGCAATATTAAATACTGCCTTAGCTTCAGTTGCCAGAGATCCTGCCTATTTGGAACTCTATAGTTCCTTCAATGCTGGCCGAGATGAAATTGAACGTATGAAATCTGTTGGTAATGAAAAACTAAAAGCAGTTCTTAATGAAAACTTAAAAGAATCGCTTAATATGCAACGCAATCTGATTGGTAGTTATATTCGGGGACAACTTCAACTTTATGCTGCTCAAATTGTTCGTGCTTTTGAAGATATGAGTTATATAAAACTCGAAGTACTTTCTAAAAGAAAAACTGAGTTGTATGAAAACTTATCGCCACGCTCAGACGATGTAAGAGCACGGGGAAATATCGCTCATGTCAGAAGATCTGATAAACAATATTTTTGGACTTTTAATGGGGAATTTTGGGCAGATGAACTAGGTGACTATGTTTTCTCGCTCAAATCTGAATGTAAATAATTTATGAAAAGAAATTTAATTTTTATTCTATGCCTAGGTTTTATCTTCTCAGCTGTACTTAGCTCGGCCCATGCCGATGTTGAGCAAAGGCGTACTGAACTGTTAAAAGTTCTTGATGAAGAGCTTCGTGAGGTCACACGACTTAATAAGCAAATTGGAAATAATCGCCCAGATTTGATGTTAAGGATGGCACAAATTCTTCTCGAAAAAGGTAGATTATTAAAAGATTTAGAAAATCAAAAATATTTGGAAGTTCCGGCCAACGACAGAGATAAATCTAATAAAGATGAATTTTTCAAAGAATCGCGCCGTTATTTTGAACAAGCACAAAAAACTGTTTTAATTCTTTTAAAAAAATATCCAAAGTTTGATGAAAAAGCCGATGCCTATTATGTATTGGCCTACAATGCCAAAGAAATAAAACAAGAAGAGCAGTCTAAGAAATTTTTTCAAAAAGCTTTGGATGAATCACATAGTGGGTCGATTGTTGCCGATAAATCTAGGATAGCTCTAGCAGAGATTTATTTTAATAAAGGCTCATTTGATAAATCAATGGCTTTATACGAAGCGGCCCTAAAAACAAAACGTGATAAATGGTGGACTAAAGATGCTTTTAATCTAGCGTGGAGTTATTTTAAGATGGGTAAGTTCGATAAGTCGATCGCAACCATGACTGAGGCTTACGAGCTTTCGAAAAATAGTAAATTTATAGATATGTCGAAAAGTATCGAAAGAGATCTGGCCTTCTTTTATACAGAAGCAGGACGTTCTGACGATGCAATTACATTTTATAAAAAAAATGGAAAAAGTGTTAGCGAAGTTATGTTGAAGGTCGGACGTTATTTAAAAACTCAAGGCAAGTTTGCTGCTGCTGAAAAAACTTTAAGTGATGGGATTCAATTCAAGCAAAATGAAAAGGAAGAAATTGAGTTCAACGTAGAATTGTTAAATCTATATGAAAAATTTGGTAAAGATCAAAAACATTTGGAAGCGTGTAGAGCTTTGGCTTTACAGTTTTCTAAAGGTACTTTAAATGCAGATCAAGTGGACGTGTTACGATACAATGTTCAAAAAATGTCAGCTCTAATTCAACGCCAATTAGTTGATAAAACATACGATCATCAAGGTGATATTCGAAATGTAAAAGCTGAGGCCTCGAATGAATATTTCATGATTAATGCGCTTTTGAATCCGCTAAAGTCTCAGGAAGATTACTTTCATGCGGGAGAAACTTATTTTGCCATCGGTAAATATGATAAAGCTGTTCCTCTTTATGCTGAATCAATCAAACGATCCCAGAAAAATGCAGATAAAAAAACTGAAGGGCTAGCAAGTAATGCATTAATGGTATCCCTTGGGAAAGGCGTTCGGAAAAAAACTACTGAAGATTATTTAGTACCAGCTTATGAGAGTTTTTTATCGGCCAATCCTAAAGGGGAAAAATCCAGTGTTGTTTATCAACGTTTGTTCTCTGCACATATGGAAAAGAAAAATGTTGCAGCAGCAGAAGCAGTGCTTATGAATTACAAATCATCTCTACCTGCTGAGAATGAAATTCAAGAAAAAATGCTCGCTCAAGTTATGGATGTTTATAAAGACAAGGGTGATAAGGTTTCGCTTTCAAATTGGGTTAAACGAATTGAAAATAATGAGTTTAAGGTAAGTCCTGAGTACGCAAAGAAAATTAAAACCTTAGTACTTGGAATGCAGTTTGAAAAAGTTGAGCAAGCGAGTACTAAAGGCGATAAAAAAGGTGCACTTCGTGGTTATTTACAAATTTACAAATCTCCAGAAAGTGATTTTGAAGCCAAGAAAACTGCAGCTTATAACATAACGATTCTTTTTTATGAAACAGGGGACTATAAGCAAATGTTTTCATGGGCCGACCGATCGGCAAGTATGATGATGGTCCCAGATTTAATTAAATTTGAAAAAGACTATATTTTGTTTTCAACAGATTTATTTCAGCGTAGACAATTTACTGAGTCGGCTAATTTAAGTGAAAAGATTTTTGATAAGCTTTGTGCAAGTGATTCTAAAAATAAACGCATATTTTTTAAAAATGCCAATGTCATTTATCTTGCCGAACGACAATTTGAAAAAAGTAAAAACTTACTAGGAAAGGCTACGAAGTGTGGTCTTGGTAACGATGTTACACTGCCTGGATACCTTGATCATTTGAATGAATTAGCAGCTGCAAGTAAATGGAGTTCTTTCAACGATATTATACACTTGTTAGAAGTATCAAAAGAAATGTGGCCTCAATTAATTTTTCCATCATCTCTCCTTGCCAATGAACTTGAAAATATTGGAAGAATTGAAGATGCCAAAAAAGTTAGGACGCGAATGATTTTTTATTATGACAATTCCAAAAAACAAAAGATGGATATTCCTCTTGAAGCTTTAGATGCGATATCATTAATTCGACTAACTCTGGTTGAGGAGCAATTAAAAAAATTAACTCAAACAAAGTTAGCTTTTCCTGAAGCCGATTATAACAAAACTCTTAAAAATAAATTCTCTCAACTTGATCGTTTAACGACAGAAGCAGTTTCTATTGCCGAAATTGGATCAGGTGTTGGAATCGTTAAAGCCTATCGTTATTTAGTTAGCGGCCACGAAGCTTTAAGAAATGAAGTTCTCAGTTTTTCTCCAGATGGGAAATCTCCTGAATATGTTGCTTCTTTTAAAAAGAGTATGGCCAAGTTGGTGGAGCCACTTTCTAAACAGGCCAATGATTTTAGAGAAACTGCAATTAGAAAAATTGAAAAAGAAAATATTCTTTCAAGTGATAATGGCTGGTTTTTAGTTAAAAACGAGTTTTTATTTATCCCTGAATTTTTTAATGAATCTGGATCGGCTCTAATGGACAAGGCGGGTGCAAAGTGAAAAAAATATTACCTTT
>JAURXW010000010.1 GCA_030654205.1 Bacteriovorax sp. | reverse complement strand
CCCAATTCGTGCCAGACTATCATTGAGAGAAGCGTAGATTTTATATTCAAATTCATGACCAGCATTCATTTTTTCGATCTCATACTGAAATGGCACAAGATTGTTTTTCTGGATTTCAAAATTCTTCAAATAACTCTGATAGGTTTTAAGTTCAATGCTTAAATCTTTATTATCATCCTCTAAGCTTCTAACTTGAGCAGCTTCGTTAAATTTACTAATAATTCCATTATCTGTTTTTATTATTTGTGCCTTTGACTTAAGTTGTAACTCGTCAATCTTTCTTTCATTATTTGAAATTGCAATTTGAGTATTATTGATATTTTTCTTAAGTTCCCCCAAATATTTTGTACTTTCACCTTTTTCTGTATCGATTGAATATATTTGATTTTTTTGCATCTTTACAACTGTTGAATTTTCTATTTTGTCAAGACGATTGCGAACTCCGTCAATTTCTAATTTAAAATAATTTTCCGCTCGGTTTAAATCATCAAGTTCACGCTCGATCAAATTATCTCGTGCAGATTTCAAAGTTTCATTAACTAATAAAACAGATAAATATTTGTTACTGGCCTTAGTTTCAACAATTAAAACATCTGCCTTAGTTGTATTAAAAGAAATCATTGTTGCCAACTTATTGGCAACTTCATGAGCAAATTCAGGATCGGTTTTTTTTGTTTTAAAATCCTTGAAAAAATTTAATAAGAAGAGACTCCGATCTTTATTTTCAATTTCAATAAGGCGATTTGCCACATCAACATAAAATTCATGAATATCTAAAAGTGCTTCGGCGCGAGCAACTTGATCATCATTTTTCTGATCAGGATAAGACATTTCAGTTACGCCTGCCGCACGTCCAATAACAGACTGCAGTTGACTATTTCTAACATCTTTAATAATTAACTTTCCATCTCCAGGATAAACTGGAAAATATTTGTGCTTTATTAAAGCACCTAGTGTAAAGATGAGGGCGAGAATAAGAAGATATTTCCATCTCTTCATAAAAACTTGCAGAATTTGGTATAGATTTATTTCCTCGTTGGCATTCATAAAGACTTTTTCCTCGATACTATTTTTTAATTTTTTATATTTTCTTTAAAATTCAGGAGACACTTCAATGAGAAGATTAATTACCTCAGTAATACTTTACAGTATTCTTGTTAGTCAAAGCTTTGCTGATCAAAATATTTTATCAAAAAGCAATACCAAATATAGCGTGAATTCTTCTTCAGAATTTATTTTTGAATCTTATCCAAACCAAGAACTTATTCCTATAAGACTCATAGGTGCCATCAAAAACGCTGGGCTCTATCACATTCCTCCCAACATGAAACTAACGACGTTATTAGCACTTGCAGGAGGGACTACTTCAGAAGCAGACTTGGAAAATATTATTATCGGAAATGACCAGCAAACAATTACGAACAAAGAAGGAATTGAAAAAAGGAATCTGATCATAAACTTAGAAGAAAATTTAAAAAATGCTCGAAATGATTACACCTTAACTCAAAATGATATCGTTCTAATCAGAAACAAAACTCCGTGGATAAGTAATGATTCATTTAGAATATTTTCATTAATTTCGGTTGTCTTGACTTCCATCCTGACTGCAATCGTTATAAAGGACAGATATAAAAAATGAACTTTAAAATATCATTGAATAAAATTATTGATTTGTGTTGCACAATTTTAATTATATTAATTTTTATTTCAAAAATATCGCTTAAATGGACTAAGATAATTCCATACTCTATTCAACCCATAATTTTTCAATATGGATTGCATCCATATATTAATTTTGGATTACAATTTTTAATTTCTCTTATATTAATCTTTATCTGGCTGAAGCAAAAAAATACAATTTTACTTTCTCCCATTTATAAATTTTATATCTATTCGTTAATTACGTTGTTATTTATCCAAACGATGTTTCAAATTACTTTAGTAAATATTAACAACTCAATTTTAGTTCAAATGGCGGGCCTCGGAATGGCCATTTTACTAATTTTAATTTATGGAATTATTATTCCTAGTTTATTTGATTTAAAAAGATTTGTATCGTTAATTTCAAACATCTGCGTTTCCATCGTCGTTGCTAGTTTTCTCTGTCTTCCCCTATTCTTTGCTGAGATGTTTAGAGGAGGAAGATTTGTTGGCTTTTTTAAGCATATACCGCATATGGTATCCACCAGTACCGCGGCTTTTATTTTTTATTTCCCAACCCTAATGGCCGATAGTAAATTAAGTCTCAAAAATAATACTTTCATTAAGATTCTTATTATTTTTATTCTATCTTTGGCAGTACTCCTAACTTCAACCAAAGCTGCTTTTGGAACGATAGCGATCACAGCTATTATTGGAATTTTTATTTTTGGAAGTAAAAAAAAATCTGTCCGTCTTTTCAAAATTTCATTTTTAGCATGTCTAATCGTTTCATTTGTCCTTGTGGGCGTACCTGTCTCAAAATTTATGTATGAAGTATCTACCGGAAAAACTAGTTTTGGTTTAAGAAAGGCCCAAGATGGAATCCAAACACGTATGGAGGAAGTGAGTCGAGGGATGAATATGTTTGAGAAAAGTCCATACTTTGGATTAGGTTTACTCTATAAATTTTTAAATAATTCTGAATCCGGTATTGAGGTTGAAGGATATAATTCATTCAAAGATCCACATAATTTTTTTGTCTCTGCAGCTGTCATTGGAGGTTATCCTCTTTTGGCCATGGCCATATTAGGCTATGTCTTGATGATCTTTGGGGCAATGAGAGGACTGAATCAAGATGATCCAAATCGCCAAGTTCTGGGTTTATTCTTACTAGCTCATCTACCAGTTTTTATTATTTATCATGTTCATTTTTCGCTGGGTGGTATTGCAGATCGAATCTATTGGCTAGTATTTGGTTATCTAGGACAGCAGTGGAATAAAAAGCCCATCATGATGCCTTGATCCTATTCAAGGAGGATTATTCATCATAAAAATATTAAACTAATAAGGAGGTATGATATGCACTTAAAAAAAATAATGAATATGATCTATGCTAAAACGAGCAAAATTGATATAATTATACTATGCTTAGCAATTCTCGTAGTTGTAATTGGAGTAACTCCACAACTGTAAAAGGAAAATGACATTAAAAATGATAATAACACCAAAGAAGTTATAAAGTCAGGTTTACACCCACGAAATAAACATAACTCTCGTTACGATTTTTTAGAACTTTCAAAACTAACACCTGAATTAGCACAATTTGTCTCGAAAAATAAATACAATGATGACTCGATTGATTTTGCTAATCCAGACGCAGTTAAAGCTCTTAATAAATCCATTTTGAAATATTTTTACAATATCTCAAATTGGGATATTCCTAAAAATTATCTCTGTCCTCCAATACCTGGAAGGGCCGACTATGTTCATCAAGCCGCTGACTTGCTCGGTGCTATGAATGGTGGCCAAATCCCATTAGGTGGAAAAATACGGATGCTTGATATAGGTGTTGGTGCCAATTGTGTTTATCCACTGATTGCTAATAGTGAATACAAGTGGCATATAGTAGGAACTGATATTGATCAAGTCGCATTGAACTCGGCCTCTAAAATTGTTGAATCCAATAAATTGGAAACGCAAATAAAATTGCGCCTTCAACCAGTAATGAAAAATATTTTTGAAGGAATAATTCTTAAAGAAGATTTTTTTGATATTACTATTTCAAACCCACCATTTCACTCATCATTAGAAGAAGCTCAGGGCAGCAATCAACGCAAAACTAAAAATCTAGGCAGACCTGCAGCTGGCTTAAACTTTGGAGGCGTGGCCAATGAACTATGGTGCACTGGAGGTGAAGTGGCCTTTGCTAAACAAATGATTAAAGAAAGTATAACTTATAAATATAATTGTTTTTGGTACTCAACACTCATCTCGAAATATACAAGCCTTCCCGAAATTTACGATGCATTAAAAATGGCAAATGTTCAGGATTTTAAAACAATCGACATGGCACAAGGGCAAAAAAAGAGTCGGGTCATTGCTTGGACATTTCACAATCCGCATCAAATTAAAACTTGGCGCGAAAAAAACTTTATATAATATCCACCGTAAAACTCCACAAATAATATATTGTTTTATCTTCAAAATTTTCTTTACGCTTAAAACTCCTTTATTAAAAGCTTCGATCTTTTAATAAAAAATTTTAAAATGGAGTTTAAAATGCCTCAAATCGTAAATATTTTTTTTGTGATGTATCTCTTGGCAGTATTTCCTCAATTTTTAAAAGCGGATGATACTCCATGGCCTATTCCTGACTGGCAAAATTCAAAAGACAAAAGCCTTCTTGAGTCAACTCAATGTCTTAATTTTAAAAACTTTTCTACAGAGAATCCGGAATTTAAAACAGACAGCCTACTTGTAATTAAAAATGGACTTATTAATTATGAATTTTATGATTCAGAAACTAATGCTAATAAACCTCATGTACTATGGTCAATCACCAAGACAATTACCGGCTTACTTTTAGGAATCGCTCAAAGAGATGGCAGAATAAATCTTGATCAATTACTTCATGAATATCTGCCAAATGCCACAAAAGATATGAACTATAATAAAATTACTATTAATAATTTATTATATCTTGATCCAGGATTTATTTGGGAAGAGTCTATGAAAGATGTTCTCTTAAATCCTGTCGTAAATATGCTCT
>JAURXW010000048.1 GCA_030654205.1 Bacteriovorax sp. | reverse complement strand
TTGAATTGGAAAAAAATGTTACTAACAGACTAAATATTCTGCTTAAAAAACATGATAAATTTATTTCTAGACCACGCATTAATGGTCTGGCCTTTGCTTTTGATCTTAACGATCCGGCAATGCTCAATAAATTTGTCGATGTTCGCTTCAAGCACGGTCTACTCTATTATCCGGCGGGAAGCCAGACACTGCGTTTTAGATTGAATACCGCTTTTGGCGAAAAGGATTTAGATTTTTTATTTGAAAGACTCGATTATATTTGCCGTGAATTATTTCTTAATGAAGTTCATCCTATACCGACTCATGTTGAAACAGATTGCACTGATTCAAAAGAAAGCTATGACTGGCATGAATTACTTATTTCCACAAAGCTTGATAAACTTTTAGGAAAAAAGATTGATAGTAAATCTATCTTTTTAAAGATTGAAAAGTTAATGACTAATAAATCTGATATTCAATTAATCGAAATTTCTGCTGATAATTTCTTAAATTATCGACAAGACATTATCAATTTAGAAAAAAAGGTCTATGAGCCGGCCAGGCAAACAGATATTGAAAAATTTGAACACACAGTCCTCAATCGAAATTCTCTGTGCCTTGGTATTCTCAATAATACCGATAAAAAATTAGTTGGAATAGCTTTTGCTGGTCCTTTAAAACTTTATCCACTCGAGCGCGGCGTTCGTATGGATCCTAACTTTGAAGAAGAAGATTCTCTTTATATGTTAGATGTTACCGTTGATCCAAATTTGCAAGGTGAAGGACTTGGAAGGAGTTTGAAATATGCTCTTTCGGCATTAGCACTTACCAAAGGTACCAAACGCATCCAAGGCAGAAATCGCGACCGTCTAGCCGCTGCAATGATTAATATTAATATGTCACTCGGAGCTATTGAGCAAAATTATATCCGTGAAGATTATCCTGATTTTGAATCACATAGAGATGTTTTGTATTATACAACCAAGGCGGAGTGGATAAAACCAACGATTCACTTATCAAGGGCCGTCACTATCCCTTTATCTGTCAGTAGTTTAAATAAAGAATACTTTGATTTACAAATGCCTTTTGCTGTTAACAAAGTTTGTCTCTCTAACTTTGTTAGTGAAACTTTTTTAAAAGGAATAAAGGAAGTTATAAATATGCTCCCCGTAAATCTTCGACACGGCTACACTTGCTCAGGCCAATCTGAATGTGTGGATAAAGTGGCTAAAACAATTTGGGTTAAATCTCGTGCGGAAATTAAAGATAATCATATTACCAAGATGCTGACCTTTAAAAATCATTTTTTTGGAAATGGATCTGCTCTTGCTCGTTCACTAAGCTTGGAAAATGATCAGTATTTTGAAGTGACTAAATTAGACAATGCAACTGCTTTAAACTTTGATAAAATTTTGGGCTTAGTAGAAAAAGAATTTAAACATGGAAATTATCTAGCAGTATGGGTCGAACCTATTATGCAAAAAACCATGGAAAAAATGCCTTTGGAATTTTTGCGTGGCTTAAGAGCACTCGCCACAACCTATAAAGTTGCTTTAATTTATAACGAAACGGCTTCTCAGTTTTATCGCTTTAATGAAAATAATTTTTTTACTTCTTGTGCAGCCGATATTGCTCCAGATGCTGGACTTGTTTATTTGTCTGGCCAAGCAGGCTTGGCTTTTGCCAACGATGAGTATTTTCTCGAGCAACCTCTGATGATGATTAGTACTTGGGATGGTGATGAATTTTCTTTCAATACTTATCATCATGCTTTTAAAAAGGTTATTGCACATTTGGAAGACTATAAAAAAACAGCTAAACTCTTTAATCAAAAATTAGTTGAAAAACTTTCTCACTATCAAATTGATGAAATTAAACTTGAGAATGGTTTTGGATATTTTGTTGGCTCAATTCCTTCGTCAATGGCAAAAATGTTTGTTCATTCGGGAAATCGCTATATCGTTTGTCCAACTTATGATTCGATGCTGGAGTATATAAACTCATGAACACAAATTGCCAATTTCCCTATATAAAATATCAAGCCGGTAAAACGTCTAAAGATTGGGGTTTTTCTCACGGCGAAGAATTTCGAATTGCCATCAAAGAATTGGCAGAGATTCGCCGTATTTTAATGCTTACAAAAAACCCAGCACTCGGCGCTCAATTAGATGAACTTGCTCATAAACAATTAGAGTTATCTCGCTCATTTGCTCCTCATTTGGCAGCAGAAATTGAAGCCATTGCCGTTGGGGCCAACCTTACTGTGACAGATATAGTTATTCTTAATAACTATACGGATTTTCGCGACATCATGTTGCCTGAGGAAGGGTGCTCAACAGTTCATATCCAAACTCCGACTGAAATTCTTTCTGGACAAACTTGGGATATGCACCGATCAGCTAAAAATTATATGTGCCTGATTCATGTTCCTGAAACAGAAATTCATTCTCCCCAATTAGTTTTAACTTTAGTTGGCTGTGTAGGTTTAATGGGCGTTAACACTCAAAATGGATTAATTGGTGTTAATAATATAAATACCAAAAATGCAAAGACGGGACTTATCTGGCCAGTCTTGGTTCGAAAAACTCTTGAAGCTAGAACACTCGGAGAAATGCGCAAGACTCTCCTTAGTGCTCCTGTTACGTCTGGGCATAATTATCTTATCAGCTCTCCATTTGGGGGAGAACATTTAGAAATTACTCCAACAGTAAATGAGAAAGTATCAGCTTTAAATATCGGACAAGTCGGAGGTATTTTTCACACGAATCATTGTTTGGGTTCTGAAATTGAAAAATTGGAAGATAAAACCTCACTAAGTTCGACTACTTTTAATCGATATAATCTTCTTTCACAAAAAACCCATAAAGTGCAGGACCTAACTGATTTTAAAAATTTACTTACCGATCACGATCAATTTCCAAAATCGATTTGCTCACATTTTGAAAATGGAGCCCAAGATCCCTCATCTACCTGTGGTGGCGGAGTAAGTGATTTAAAATCTGGAACTCATATTTTCTGGAGAGGATGCCCGGCCCATGATAGTGATTATAAAGAATATGAATTTGTGCTTGATGGTTCCGATTTTAAAAAAATAAAATAAAATAAAATAAACGAAGATAACAAGTTGGGATAAAGATGTCGCTACCCTATTATATTTCATGGTCTAAACAAAGCGATGCTGCAACTTTTGAAATAGAAAGTGTCGACGGGGCCACTGTTACAACAACTGATGGATTGCGCTTAATCGACATGACTTCAATCAGCTACCAGGCCCATTTCGGGCATAATCACCCGACAATTATCAAACATATAAAGGCTCAACTCGATTCAATTCCTATGAGCTCTCCCAAAGGAATATATCCTGGTAAAAATCAGACGACTCTAGATCTCCTCAAATATATGAAAAAAGAAAATGGGAAAATATTTTATACAACTAGTGGTGCTGAAAGTGTGGAAAATGCGCTGAAGATTGCCCGAGATATTACTAAAAAAAAGATCGTTCTTGCTCGTAAAAATTCTTATCATGGGGCAACTCTCGGTGCTCTATTGGCCACAGGTGACTGGAGAAATCCGGCGCATATGACTCCTGAAGGTTGGGTCGTCAGAATTCCCGAGCCTAATGAAGAAAATGCTCTTGAAAAAACTCGAAGTATAATTTTGGAGACTGGTCCTGATAAAATTGCAGCGATTATTATCGAAACTATTACCGGTGGTAATGGAGTCTATGCTGGAACTATCAAATGGTGGCGTGGTTTAAAAAATCTTTGTTTGGAATTTGATATTCTTTTAATTATGGATGAGGTGGTCTGCGGATTTGGACGCACGGGCAAAGCTTTTGGATATATGCATTACGATGTTGAACCTGATTTAATCTGCCTGGCCAAAGGTATAAGTGGTGGAATGATTCCATTTGGTGCTGTTTGGACAAGTCCAAGAATTGCAAACCATTATGAAAATAACTTATTGTGTTGTGGACTAACCAACTATGCTCACCCTCTTGGAATGGCCGCCATGAAAGGGGTCTTGGAAATTCTTCATGAAAAAAC
>JAURXW010000006.1 GCA_030654205.1 Bacteriovorax sp. | reverse complement strand
TGAGTCGAACACTTTTTTGAATATTACGATTGGGAATAGCGTGAACATACTTCCAGTTTATCGTGGTATCGTTGCTTAAATATTTTGATTGAGGGTGAATTAATTTTATGATGAAATCAATAGGTTTTTCTAAGTTGAGTCGTCTGACAAAACTTCTTAATCCAACTTCGGCATGAGTGACTCGTAATTCTTTACCTGCACGAATAAATTGAATATCATTCACACGAACAACTTTTTTACCATGAGTATCAACAATTTGTTTATCAAGAACAATTTGGCCGAGAGGTGGATACTCGACCGTGGGACCCGCAAATTGATTGGCTAAAATGCTGGTTACTATTTTTGAATTAAGTGTTTTAGGAAATGTTCGACTTCTTCTTGGGAATGCTTCTTTTTTAATTATAATTTTCTTATAAGAAAAACTAATAATTTCTTCCCACAAAATATAAAAAAGAACACCGCTTCGTTTATATTGTAATGCTAATACGGAAGGATAAATTTCTTCGTAATCTATAAAATAGTCGATCAAGCTTCCGAGCTTATGCCCCTCTTCGTTATAAATATTGATTCCGACAGTTGCGGAAAAGTGTAAAGTGATATCATTTAAATCTTTAAAAATTTCCATATTTATGTCGGATCGTTTTTTGATTGTTTGAAAATATTATTTTTTCTCATATTCAAAAGTTTTAAAATGTCTGCAGCTGTTTCTTCTAGTGCTTTATCAGTTACATTAAATACAGGCCACCGCTTATTTTCTTTAAATATTTTATTGGCCCATTCGATTTCTTCAACAATTTTATGGTGTTCAGCATATTCACCCTGATGTTTGTCAGCACCTAAGCGTTGTAATCTATTTTTTCTAATTTCGCTAAGAGAATCAGGATCAATTGTGAGTGCGAATATTTTTCTTTGATCAACTTCCAAAAGTTCATTTGGAAGTGGTTGGTCTTTAATCATTGGTATATTTACTACTTTAATACCATGCTGGGATAAGTAGACAGATAAGGGAGTTTTTGAAGTTCTTGAGACACCGACTAAAATTACATCAGCTAAATGTAATGATGCAAGATTTCGTCCGTCATCATGATTGAGAGTAAATTCCATCGCCTCAACTCTTTTGTAGTACTCTTCGTTTACGGCACGAAGTAATCCAGGTTCAGACATTGGTTCTTGATTAAAATAATTTGAGAATGCGGTAAGTGCTGGACCAATTAAATCCAAAGTTCTAACGTGCTTATTTCTTGATAACTCAGCAATATATTCACGAAGTTTTCCCGAAACAATTGTATGGATTACAAGATCATGATGAATGGCAGCTTCATTGAAAATGGCATCAATTTGTTCAATTGTTCTAATGTTTTTATAGCGAGTAAAATAAACTTCGCGATCCTTGAATTGGGCCATAACTGCTCTTGAAATAGCAGTAGCGGTTTCACCAGTTCCATCAGAAATCACGATAATTTTTAAACGTTGAGTTTCTAGCGCCATAGGACCTCTTGCCAGGATATTATGTAATAAAATCTATAGATTATTTTAGCACTAACTTAGAAATTGCTCTACCGCAGAGAAAATTTTCTCCTGGTCAGTTAAGGGATTAAAGCTTAGCTTGGGGGTGATTTTTCTAAAGAAGGTACGCTGCGATTTAGCCAATTGCCGAGTCGAGATGGAGATTCTTTCGATGCAGTCATTCTGATTTAAAAAGTGTCCGTTGATCCATTGGATAACTTCTTTATATCCGATTGATTTGAGTGGTTTTTCTTCAAAGGTGAAATGCTGATTTTGAAGCTCTTTGATTTCTTCAAGTAAGCCTTCACTAAACATTTTCTCTGTACGATTTTTAATAATTTCGAAGTGCTGCTCTTTGGGAATATCTAGGTATAAATGGAGAATTTCCCAAGGGTGGATAATTTGTGAAAAATCATATGGAGAATGAATATCGAGATTTCTTTTTTGAGTTGAAATTTTAGTACCTGTCATTTCAAAATGGATAGCAGCTCTCATCATGCGATAATGGTCGTTTTGATGTAGGTTTTCTAAAGATTCTGGATCATGCGTTTTGAGAAAATTGATTATTGCTTCAATGCCATCTTGTTTGTAAATGGTATCAATTTTATTTTTAATCTGCTCAGTGGGAGTAACAGATTCGTACATTCCTTTAAAAAGTGCTCGCAAGTAAAATGCACTACCACCGACCAAAATAATACATTTACCTAGGGCCATTTGCTCTTTGATTATAACTTCACCAATTTTAATAAAATTTGCAACATTCATAGGCGATTTAATTGATTCAATATCAATCATAAAATGCTCTATTCCTTGTCGCTCGGCCAGTGTAGGCTTCGCTGTACCTATGGAGAGCTCCTTGTAGAACAAAAGAGAGTCAAAATTAATTATCACGGTTGGAATTTTATATTTCGAAATGATTTCATGAGCAAGATCAATACTCGTTTTAGTTTTTCCAGAAGCAGTAGGTCCTGAGATAATAATTAGCTTATTCATTACAACAAGCTCTTTAAGTTTTTATCATTTAATAAAATTAAAGCTGAACTCTTAACTTCATTATTTTCTAAAATTTGAGTCAGCGTATGGATGGGGAGTGGAGAAGTTATTGGCCAATTACTTTCTAAATAGGACTTGAAGCTTGCGATTTCAAATTTTGCAATCTTGGTCTGTTGAAAATAATTAAGAAGGCAAGTCATAATATCTCTTGAAATATTTTGAGAAACAAAACGAGGTAAAGTTCTAAGTGCAATAACGTCAGAGTTAAGTCGGTCCAAGTCAAAACCTAAGTCTTTTAAATCTTCAAAGTGAGTGTCAATTTTCCCGAGAGGGATTTTGAAAGGCTCACTTATGAGTAGGGGACCTGAAAGTTCGTCATTTTTTATAAAATTTAAAAGTGAGCTTGAAATAAATGAAGCCATAATTTTTCTAATATCAGCTACAAAAAATTGTTCTTCAAATGACAAAAGCACGATTGATGTTGAGATAAAACCAAGAATTGGAGATGAAGAATGAAACTGAGTATTTTCAACTTCCAATTTTTTTTCTGAGAAATTCATATGCATTAAATCGAAAGACTGATTTTCTTCACGCGAGAAAAATTGCGTTTGGGGATTCGATCCATATGAAGTTGGCGCTGTAAAAGTTGAGGTTGAAGATGGTAAAATGCCCGTATTTTTTTTCAGCGCCGCCCGGAGGGATGTGACCAAAAGCGAATAAATAACGTCTGATTTTAAAAATTTAATCTGAGTTTTATTTGGATGCACATTAACATCAACCTCTTCAGCTGGAACCGTGATTTTTACCATGTAATGACCGCTTTCGCCAAATCGCCAAATCGGCTCAAGGGTTCTTAGCACGGATAAGTGAAGCGATTTATCTTGGAAAAAACGGTTATTGGCAAAAAGATAATGATGTCGATATTGAGGTGTGGAGCTAGTAACTGGAGAAAAATAAACTTCAACCTTATAATCTTGATAGTATTCGGTGGCAGTCCAAATTTCTGAATTTATTCCTTTTAGGGCTTTTGAAAAAAAGACTTGTTCAACTCGCTTTTGAGTTTCATCAGCTGGGGCTATCTTAAAAATTTCTTTTTCTTTATCGTCCCATTTAATTGAAAACAAGGTTTGCGGATTAGAAAGGACAAAAGCATAAAGCATTTTTTTTAAAGCAGATTTTTCGCTTACTTTTGATTTTATAAATTTTAATCGGGCCGGAGTATTATAAAAAAGGTCTTTAATATAAAGTGATGTTCCATTAGTACTTGATTGATAGGGAATTAAAAGTTCCTGTGAGCCACCATGTATTATTAGTTTCCCACCGGCTTCATTTAAATTTGTTGGCTGTGTTGTACAGGTTAATCGTGCACTACTGGCAACACTTGCCAAGGCTTCTCCACGAAATCCAAAACTCTGTAAATGGTAAAGATCTTCATAGACTTTTAATTTCGAAGTTGCATGTCTTAGAAATGCATAAGGAAGATTTTCAAAACTCATACCATGGCCATTGTCTTCAATGCTTAGAAGATCTAGACCATTTTCGACAATGTGAATATTAATTTCAGTTGCACCAGCATCGAGTGAATTTTCCAATAATTCTTTTATTAAAGAGGCCGGGCGCTCCAGAACTTCACCCGCTTTTATTTGGTCGATGATATGTTCTGGGAGAATTTCAATTTTGGGATTTGGGTAAACTGTATTCATTAGCCTTTGTAGAATTGGACTTGATTTCGTCCAGCTTCTTTAGCCTTGTAAACAGCGTCGTCTGCTCTCTTGAAAAGATCTGTTCCGGTTATCACTCCCTGACGGTAATCAGCAACACCAATTGAAGCCGTTACGGGGAGTCGTTTTCCATCATATAAAAATTCTTTATTTTCAATTAATTTTCTTAATCGCTCAGAAATTTCAAATGATTGTTTTAAGTTAGTCTTTGGAAGAAGAATTACAAATTCTTCACCACCGTAGCGAGCAAAAACATCCTGTTCGCGAATTCCGTTGGCGCGAATGACAGCTGCCATTTCTTTTAAAACATAATCACCAGCATCGTGCCCGAAACCATCATTTAATTTTTTAAAATGGTCCAAATCAAAAAGTACAAGTGAAAGTGGCTCACCAGTTACTTTACATTTATTCACTTCCAGTAAAATACGGTTATTAAAATAAGTTTTATTATAACATCCAGTGTGTTTATCGGTGTTGGCTTCTAAGTTCAACTTGTCATAAGTTAATCGTTCAGGATCTCCTTTCGGGAGATATTTAAGAGCGATACTTCCAATTTTAATAATATCGCCTTTCGCAAGCGGAGTTAAACTTTCAACTCTTTTATTATTTAAGTATGTTCCATTTTTTGATCCACAATCTTCTAGTACATGTGATTCACCACTTGCTAAAAGTTTAAAATGATATCGAGAAACTCCATTAAATTCTAATGCAATTGTATTATCTGCATTTCTACCAATCCCAACTTGTGGTTCAGTTAGATCAAAAATAGTTCCATTGAGATCACCACCAACAACTAATAGGGCCGCCGGCTTTAATTGAGCCTCTTTTTCAGAAGCTTGTAAGGCCGCTCGAATATCTGTTAAGACGATGGTTGTATCATCACTGCTCATTTTATTGGATCCCTTATAAGTGTTTCTCTAGTCATAATTTTAACCAAGAGATGAAATTATTTCAACTGGTTCAAAAAGTGAAAGGCATGTAACTTCGCGGCTTCAACTCCTGGTTGATCAAAAGGATCAATCATTAAGTAGTCGCCCATAAGAACAGTAAGGGCCTCGAAATATACAATCAACGCTCCAAGATGAAATTCATCATTTTTAGCAATTTTAAGATGGAGTATAGGGCTTTTATTTTCCTGCAGGGCCATTAGTGTTCCCGCAAACTCCGCTTGCATAAGTTGAGCAAGGCTAAAACCCGAAAGCTTTTGTAGGTTATTGCTGATTAAGTGAGATGTCGCAAGTTTGAAATCATGCTCAAAAGAATCGACCTCAATCAAAATAAAACATTTATCTTTTGGACCCTCCATGAATAACTGCATTTGAGAATGCTGATCTGTAGCTCCATAAGCTACAACTGGAGTAAAGCCAGTATGGATAATTTCGCCTTCGATATTTTTCTTTTTACCTAAGCTTTCGGCCCAAAGCTGAGTAAACCAAAATGAAAACGAGCGAAGTTTTGATGAATAAGGCATCACAACTGTCTGGTTTATATTTTGTTCTTTTTTTAAATGGTAGAGGAATTCAGCAGCCAGCAAGAGCGGATTAGAAAAAGATTCTTCAAGGCAAAATTTTTGAGCATCTTTGGCCCCCAAAATTAGTTGCTCAATATCAA
>JAURXW010000001.1 GCA_030654205.1 Bacteriovorax sp. | reverse complement strand
ATAATAATCCTTAGTATCGTTTACTAGAACCATAGGAACTGGATTAGCTTTATTATCTTCTTGAATTTGGGCCCAAGTCATTTTCGCCTGCTCTTGGGCCATAATTTTTTTCTGGTAATCAGGATAATATTTATTCATGTATGCAGAGATAATTGCCTTGGCGACAGGACCACCGGCACTGGCCCCGTGACATCCATGTTCAACTACAACACTAACTGCAATTTTGGGATTTCCTGCTGGGGCATAAGCCGCAAACAATCCATTATTTCTGTATTTATATTCTTGATTTTCACACTTGTTAAAAATTTTATCCGCTGAAAAACTTATAACTTGAGCTGTTCCTGTTTTGGCGGACATTTGTATGCCAATTCCTTTTGATGCTCCGGCCGTTCCTCCGGGGCTATTGGCGGTATCAAATAAGGCTTCATGAACAAGATCTAAAGTTTTTCTAGATATTTTAAATTGATGAATAAGTTCAGGCTCAACACGTTTTAAAACTTGGCCAGAATTAGAAAAAACTTCTTTGACAACATGTGGTCTCCACAACTTTCCTTCATTGGCAATCGTGGCATAAAACATCGCCAATTGTAATGGAGTGACGTTTACAAAAGATTGTCCAATAACACATGAAAGAGTCTCCCCTTTTTGCCATTCAACACCTGTTTGCTCTTTTTTCCATGCTTTATTTGGAATTAAACCTTTCGTTTCTCTTGGAAGTACAATTCCTAAGCGTTGTCCCATTCCAAACAGAGTTGCATATTTATAAAGAACATCAATATCTATTTTATTTCCAATACTGTAAAAATACACATCACAAGATTCTTTTAATGCTCTTACGACATCAACGACTCCATGTCCTTCTTTTTTCCAGCAGTGAAATACACGACCACCCATGCGGTAACCGCCAGTGCAAACGACTTTTGTATTTTCATTAACGATGCCTTCTTCCAGGGCAGCGATTGCCGTGAGCGGCTTGAAGGTTGAGCCCGGAGAATAATGTTCTTGAATCGTGCGATCACGAAGTGGACGCTTTTCATCCATAACGAGCTGGCCCCAGTAGTTACTAGAGAGCCCTGTTGAGAAATTCGATGGATCGTAGGCCGGACGAGAAACTAAAGCGATAATTTCGCCTGATTCAACATCGACTGCAACTGCAGCTCCATCTTTACCATCAAGTGCATGATAAGCAGCTAGCTGAACATCACGATCAATAGTTAATCGTACATTTTTTCCTGGTTCCGCAAATTTGTTATCAATTCCAGAATACAGATCATCACTTGTTACGTGCCTTCTGGCCCTTCCACGAGCATCAACTTCCATAAATTGATAACCGTCTTGACCTCTGATCTCTAAGTCATATTGTAATTCGATTCCACCTTGACCAATAAAATCACCTTGTTTGTAATCGTATTTATCGCGATCTCTATAGCGTGGAAGTTTTTCTTGAGAAATTTCGGAAATATAACCTAGTAAATGCGCTCCTGAATCTTTGTCTGTATATTCTCGACTGATAAATGTTTCTACAGAAACACCTGGAAGTTTAGAAGATTCTGTCTCTAAAATAGCAACTTCGCGACGAGAAATATTTTTCTTTACCACAACAGGAATATACTTTGCCTGTCCTTGATATTTTTTTAAAGTTTTAACAATTGATTCGGGAGTTGTTTCAAGAATTTTTGATAAATAAGCAATGGTTTCTTCATCACCTTCAAGATATTGAGGAGTAATAATGGCATCAAAGCGAGGTACATTATGTGTAAGCAGAACATTGTTACGAGAAAAAATCATTCCTCTCGGTGCTCTAACAACGTCTTTTCTCAGGCGATTTTCCAATGAGTAATTAAAAAACATTTTTCCATGATAAATTTGCAAATACCAAAGTCTTGCTAACAAAATAGCAAAAGAAATTACAATGATATTTAAAATGATATCAGCTCGTTCCTGGTGAGACCTGACGAGATCGTCTTCTCCAAACATTAAATCTTATCTCCTAGCATTCCGCGATCATCTACATTCCAAATTTTATTTAATAAGAAAAAGAATAGCGGTGACAATAGAGCGATGATTACACTCTGGGGAAGAAAGCGCCAGCCTTTGTCGAAAATATAATCTAGATTTCCAAGTTGAATATAAATAAGAATCGATTGCACGAAAAACCATAATAGTTGAAAAACCTGAGTAATCAAAATAGTCATTCCCCAAGAAGAAAAATGGATCATTTCTCTTACGTATGAAACGACAACACAAATCACAATTCCAGTAACTGTTCCCATTTCCCAACCTTCAACTGAAAAGAAAGCGTGAAAATATTGAACAATCATGATCAGGATTGCGAGGTAAGGAGTTTCTAAGCGAAGACCTAGAAAAAGTACTAATAAAATATTAAAAGGAACTCGGAAATTTAACAATCCAATCATGGGAAAAATAGCTGTCGTAATGATTTCCAAAACAAAAAGAAGAATGAGCGTCTTGATTAAAGGAAACACGATGTCTTTAAAATTAGTTTTCATCGTTTAACCTCTGTATTGCTGTTGAGTTGCTCTTCGAGTGCTTTCCACTCTAATTGTTTATGCTCTTCTTGTTCATAGACTAAAACTAAAACATCTTCTAATTTTGAAAAATTCACCAGCGGAGTAATCTCCACGTGCTGGGTAATCCCGTAACTCTCTCGTTCAATTCTTGAAATATATCCAATTTTAAGTCCCTTTGGATAAACGTTCCCAAGTCCGGCAGTCAAAACTAAATCATTCAGAATAATCGGTTCAGTTCTGTTAACATATTTCATGATACATCGACCGCGACTATAGCCTTCCACGATTCCGTGTGAGCGAAGTCGTTCAACGACTCCATCGACTCTATTGTTTGCATCTAATATTGTAATAACGTCTGCGAAATGATCTGTTAATCGATAAACGTATCCCACTAATCCTTCTGCACTTGTGACAACTGACTGAAGCCGAACACCGTCTTTTAAACCTCTATTGATACGCACGACTTTATAATCATCTGCCGAATCCCAAGACACAACTCTAGCGACGATCTTTTTGCGCTCTATTTGCTCGCCATACTTAATAAGTTCCCTTAAACGGTCACTTTCTTTTATGGCTTCCTGATAACTAAACATTTCGTTTTGAAGATCTGAAATTTTAACTTTTAAATTTAGATTTTCTTTACTGGCATTTAAATTGGCCACGTAATGCTCCACATACGAAGAAATACCTCTTTGGAAAGACATGACCATGTTTTGAACAGGCGCCATGAGATCAATAATGACCCTTTCGGCGATTGATGTTTTTTGAAAGACATAATCTCGCTGCGACATCCCATATAGAGCAATCACCAGAATTACACTGTTGATTATGATCTTGGTTCGTCTCTCTTCTGTATCAGACAGCCTCAACTTGAATACTCCGAAAAATGATTTTTAATTATTTATATCCAGTAAGCTTAAGCAATCTATTTTAAAAAGCCAATAACCTTTACGAAGTAACTTTTTTCTCGTTACAATAATCGTACTTTTTAATAGCAACGAAGGAATGACCAATGTCAGAATTTACCAAAAACAAAACAGCTAACACTTTTGCAACTCTCTTGATCGGAATTATCGTCCTTTCATTCATGTTTACTGGATACCAATCGCTCCAACAAGGTGGCGGTTCTCCGAACGCAATTGGAAAAGTAGGCGATTTGCCTATTAAGGCAGAAGAATATCAACAAGAATATAACCGTCAAATTGAGTTTTATAAACAAATGATGGGTGGTGAAATTAGCGCTAAGCAGATTGAGGCCATGAAAATTAAAGAGAGCACTTTAAAAAATATTGTCCAAAGAAAATTAATGGTGAAGTTTGCAACGAATATCGGAGCTTTTCCATCAGAAGAAGAAGTTAAAGCTGAAATAAAGACTCTTCCCTACTTTTTAAGCAATGGTCAATTCGATCTAAATCGTTACAAATCAATATTGGCCGCTAATAAGCTTACTCCAATTGAATTTGAAGCTGATGTCGTAAATCAGTTGAAAATGAAAAATACCCAGAGTTTGGCTCAAAACTTTCCTCTCTCTAAAGGATATTTAAATGATCTTCAAAAAATTAGAGATGAAAAGCTAGCTGCTGAAATTATAACAATTTCAAAAAATGGGCTAAGAAATTTTGTTGAAGTCTCTTCTGATGAACTTGCAAAATTTTTAGCAGTAGAAACAAATCAAAAACGCTTACAATCAATGTTCAATGAAAGAAAAGCAAGCCTAGATAAACCAGAAGAAGTTAAGGCCCGTCATATCTTATTAATGGCCGAAGGCAAAAAAGATGCTGACGTGAAAGTTGCTATTGAAAAAATTGCTAAAGAAGTCACTGCTTCAAATTTTGCAAAAATGGCCGATAAATATACTGAAGATCCATCAGGAAAAGGAAAAGGCGGAGACCTTGGGTCTTTTGGCCGTGGAAGAATGGTTCCTGAATTTGATCAAGTGGCCTTTAGTCAAAAAATCGGAACTGTATCCGCTCCAATTAAAACTCAATTTGGTTACCATTTAATTTTAGTTGAAAAGAAAACCGAAGGTCATATTGCTACTTTCGCAGAATTTAAAGATAAATTTGCAACTGAGCTTATTCAAAAAGATAAAGTTGATGATATTAAAAAAATTACAATTGATATCTCTAACAAGCTTCGTAAGGCCCTAGAAGCTGACAATGCAGCTGAAATAAAATCAATTACTGATAAGTATAAACTTCAATACGCAAAAGGATCTATCAACCGTCTTGATGGTGCTTCAACAGGAGCTAATTTAACTGTTGAAAACATGAAAGAGCTCTTTTCTGGTGATTTAACTAAGCCTCAGGTTCATTTATTTGATGACGGAGCTTCAATGACTATGATTAAAACATCTCCAGCAGTGGCATCTACTCCAAATGATCAAGCTAAGGTAGCAACTGATACGGCCGGTTTAAAAAATGCTCTTTCAAGAAAAATGATGGATTCAATTCTTAAAAAACTTGAAGAAGATACAAAAGTTAAAATTTACTCAAACATGTTACAAGAATAAAAGGTAAATAAGTGGCCGATAAAAAATCAAAATGGACTTTAAATACGCATGGACAATTTTACGTTGATGATCAATGTATTGCTTGTGATGCCTGCGTAATCGAAGCACCGGGATTTTTCGTGATGAATGATGATGATGGCCATGCTTATGTTAAACTTCAGCCTAAAAATGCCAAAGATATTGCAGAATGCCTCAGCGCTCTCGAAGCTTGTCCTGTAGAAGCTATCGGGAGCGATGGGGATTCTTAAATAAAATTATTTTCTTCTGTTACTTTTCGCTAAAAACTTTCATTAAATTCTTAGGCTCACTTTCTCTAAATTTCTCAAGTGAATCCCTAAGCATCTCGGTCGACATCCATTTTCCATTTTTGGCGTAATACTCTTGATCGGCCTTGGTAACTTCAGGAAGTAAAATCCCTCCAATTATTTTCAGACTGGCCATTGTTGAAATTGTGAGAGATGGCACATCTTTTGTGAAATCTTTTGGAATTCCAGAAATCTTTGAAAGCATTCCCCATAATCCTGGTATGTACCTTGTTGACCAGATTGCTTTAGCGGCAATTGAAGTTAAATTTTCATGAATTTGATAATCATGTTCATCTATCCACCGAAACATTTCTCCCAGCACGGCATCTTTGCGCCAAGAATTTCTCATTAAACGATAATCTGTCCAATCTAGGACAATATCAAACCGAGAATCAGTTTCCATATCTGTAGGAATCATCATCATTCCTTTTTTTATTCCAATTCTTTTTAAGAAACCTGCATCTTTCATCGTAATTTTAGACATTACTTCTGGTAAAATAATTTTTCCTTCTGAAGCAAATTTATAAGAATCATAAGCGACCTCTTCACATGAGAGCTTAGAGTTATCGGTAAAATTTAATTCATAATCATAAGGAATAACTTTATTTTTCTTTTTAAGCTCAACGACTTTATTGTACATATAATCAGCTGCTCTTGCCGCCAACTCACTGTCCTTAGATCTTAGAACCACTATTCTTGAATTTTCATTTTTAAGTGCATCTTCAATATTATAAATTCCAACGCCCTTTCCAACATAAGACTCAATTGTTTCAACTTTTTTTGTTTCATTATCAACATGAACAAAAACGATATGACTAAATAATGATCGAGGATGAGCTATTTCTGAAATAGTAGACGAAATAAAACTTACGCCCTTAGTGATCATGATATCACCATTTTTAAATTCAAATTTTGCCTTTGGATCCATTCCAATACCAACATGATATGGATGGTAAGTACTCATTTCGTAAACTGGAACTGGCTGCTCCGGAAACTTAATACTTTCAGAAGGAATTTGTTCGTCTTGATAAAAATGAACGCCAACATAGTCTTCACTTGCTCTAATAAGCAAATTTAATTCTTTTAATTTTGACTTACATTCAACAGGTAAAATACCCAAAATAGAATGTAAAGCCAGTCTAGCTTCAAAGCTTGCGTCTAATATTTTTTGGCCATCGGCTTTCATGATAGCTAGTTCAAGATTTTGGGGCGTTAGTAACTGATAGTCAGCAATTAAATTACCTAATTCGCGTTCACAACTTTCACCATTAATTTCTCTGGTTGCCACTAATTCAATAATTGATTTTGATTCTGCTAATAAATCAAGACCACTTTGAACAGAGCTTGAAACACCTCTTGTTGGTCTTGATGAAAAAGACGAACACGATGAATTTATAAGTAATAAGCAAAAAAGTAATGAAAGCGTACGTAACATGTACTGATCCTAAAAAAAAACAGGGGCCAAGGCCCCTGATTAAGTTAAAAAAATTATCTCTTAATTTGTAATACTTCTTGAAGCATTTGATCCGCAGTCGTTAACGTTTTAGCGTTTGCTTGGAAGTTTCTTTGAGCAGTCATTAAATTAACAAACTCATTGGCAATATCAACGTTTGAAAGTTCAATTGACTTTGATAAAACTTCAGCTCGTCCAGATTCACCTGGCTTTCCAAGAGCAGCTTGTCCAGAGGCTTTAGATTCTTTAAATAAGTTTTTACCTATTTTAAAAAGTCCTTCGTTATTTTCAAACTTAGCAACTGCAACTTGGGCAATATCACGAGTTTCACCGTTGTTATAGTTTGCAGTTAAAATCCCTTTATCATTGAATGAAAGAGAAGTTAAGGTTGCAGCACTTGCTCCATCTTGAGTATGACGAGCAACCGCAGAATCAGATCCGTATTGAGTAGAAGCATCTAAACCCGTTCCACCATCTTTAATTGATTGACCGTAATTCAAATTAATTTTTTGGTCTTTAGAGGCACCTTTATTAAAGTTAAAAGAATTCTTTCCTTCTTTTTTCTCTTGAAGTTGTCCTTTATCATTAAAAACTAATGTTCCTGAAGCTTGCTCATACATCGTTTCTGGCTTTCCACCTTCAACATCTTTTCCATCGGCAGCAATATGGTATTCCCATGTATTGTTATCCGTTTTATTGTAATAAGCTGTAACAGTTCTAGCTGTTCCAATATTATCGTAAATAGTCATTGAATTTGAAAAGTTTGAAGTTTTTTCTGGATTTTCAATTTTAAATTCAGTTTTATTCATGCGCGAATCTAAGTTCATAGACATGACAACTTCTTTAGATCCTTTAGCCGCAATAGTTGTATTTCCAAGTTTAATTGCATCAACCTTATTTAACATTTTTCCAGATTCATCACCTTGGAAGCCCAACACTTTATAACCATCCATAGTTGTAAGTGCACCTTCTTTATCAAAGTGAAAAGATCCATCACGTGAAAAAGTTCTTCCTGCTGGAGAATCGATAACAAACATACCGTCTCCTGAAAGAGCCAGATCTGTAACTGATTCCGTTCTTGAGATATCACCTTGGGTCATCATTGGTTTAATGTGGCCAAGTTTTGTACCAGCACCAAACTGATCTCCACCTTCAATACCTTTAAGTGATACCGCTAGCACGTCTTGAAATTCTGCTCTTGAAGATTTGAACCCATTGGTTCCGGCGTTGGCAATGTTGTCACCGATGACTCCCATACCTTGCCCACTTGCATTTAAACCAGATACACCAATTGTGAATGAACGTAGAATACCCATGTGTCCCTCCTAGACCTAATTTTCTCAAAAACGTTTTTTAGTACTACAGACTAAAAACTAGGGCTTCCGGAAAGGACCAGCTCCGTTTCTTTTGAGATTTTTTATGTTGTTATTAATTCATTAATATCGTCGAATCAATTTTTGTAAATACGTTGTCTCCTATACTGTCTTTATCGATCGCAGTAACGATCATATTTTTAGGTACATCAACTATGTAAGCAGCTTTACTTGTTATTACTAACGAGTCTTGGCCACCTTTAAGTTTTAATTTATCAATCGCACTTAAAATTTTTGTATATTCTTCTTTATCAATCGACAGATTTCGTTCCTGTAATCTTCTCATTGCATGAGTAGATAGATGAAGTCCCTTTGGAGCTTCAGATATTGGAGACTGAACTGATTGTTCCAAATTACTGTCAAGTAGACTTTTAAATTCGGAAGTTTCACCCTTAGCTAGTTTATTTGTCGTATCAACATTCTGCTTACCAGGAAGCTTCGTGATATTGGGAATAAGAATGTTATTAATTTTAGGGTTAACCATTTTTTAAAATATTATATCCGATTAAATTTTTAATTACTCGTTTGATTCTCTACTTGATTATATGTCGACGCAGCTTGTTTTTGCAATGCAGGCATTTTTTTACTTGTAAGATCTTTGTCCGGTAAAGAAAAACTTTCTACATCTTTTAAATAAACTTTTCTTCCACCCGTAACATCTAAAATAGTTTCGCCATTTTCAAAACGCACACCATTGACAGTACCTTCTGCACGAGTGACACCCATAAATTTTTCATTCTTGTCATCGAAAGCAATTACATCGAAATGATATTGCTCTTTAGGTGCAATTTGACCGTCAAGTCCAATTCCATCCCAAGTGACTCCTTGTTGTCCTTTGCCAATATCTTCTTTATCAATTTTACCAATCATTTGATTTTTATTATCGTAAATTCGAATGATAACATTTTTGGCAGATTTATCTAAATAGAAAGGAAGTTCAATATCTTTTCCTTCTCCATTATAATCCACGGTCGTTCCTCGAGTGACAACTTTTTTTCCAAGATAGCTTGCACCTTGAAATCTTTTTTCATTATCGTTATTAGCAGTTAAACCATCAAATTTTATATTCATGGCCGTTAATTGCTCTAATTGAGAAAACTGAGCTAAATTTGATGAAAAATCTTTTTGATCCATTGGTTTCATCGGGTCTTGATTTTTTAGTTGATGAGCTAGTAATTTCATAAAACCATCAGGCCCAAGTGCTTCATGTGTTTTACGATCTACGAAACGTTGATCAGGTTTTACCCCAACCATTTTATTTAATTCATCACCTATTTTAGTATCAATAGGCTGACCATTACCTTGAATTTCGGCTTTTTTAATTGCGATATCTGAATAAGAATTCCGGCTTTGATTTCCCGGCTTACCGATCATTGGCATGGATTAAGCTCCATAACGTTGTTGATATTCTTCCCACAACTCTTTTCTTCTTTCAGATCCACTATTAGTATCACTTCTGAAATTGCTTGAGTTAAAGCTCATAAATTGCTTCTCTGAACCTTCTTGGTTTTGAGAAAATGAACTTGATTGTTTAGAGTCACTTTGTCCGAATGATGTTGATTCGGCCATAGTAGAAATAATTCTAAAGTCCGAAAGATTAACACCGGCCTGATTTAAGTTTTTCATTAAACTAACTTCATTCTTAACAAAGAAATCATGTCCTTCTTTGTTAGAAGTTGTAATTTGCATATCAATTAAATTTTGACCTTGATTGATTGACTGAGAAGGCATTTTTGTTACTTGTATTTTAAATTCACCAAGAGTTTCATGCTTAACAGTTAAATCTAAACTTGCTTTATTAGCGACTTGATTTTGCTCAACATAGTCCGAAATTCTTTTAATTATTTCAGTAGTGTTAGCAGTATTTAAACTGCCCAGGTCTAAAACTTTTTGATTTGCCTGTGTTTGAGTTTCTGCAGGCTGACCATGCCCGTTCTTGTTATTTTGGATTTCAGGCATCATATCTTGCTTAATTACCGCTAGCTCTGCCCCAACTTTTGTCTCAGGATTGCGTAGCTCATCAATCGATTTTTTTCCAGATTCTTTTGATGCCAAATCTTTAGTGTTTTTAATTAAAGGATCAGAAAGAAGGGAAAGTCCTTGCCCATAACCTTTTACATTTTGAGGATTATTTTTTTGTAAATCCATCAAATTATTTAATGAGGCTAATTTATTAGGGGCGGCTTTTTCGGAAGAAATCATGTTTTTAATATAGTCTTCACCAGTCATAACTTTTGCATGAGGAGATGAAATTTCACTTTCTTTTGAAATTAATTTGAGTGATATTGGTGCCGCATTTTCACCAACATTTTTTTCCTTAGTTCCATTAATTAAAAAATCCAACGTACTTTCTGATTTCGAATTAAGTTTTGCTGGTTGAATGCTTTTTTTAGTGCGCAAACTCTCAAGTGAATTCTGGGCATCACTCTCGTTATTATCCTCAGCATCATTAGTTTCTTTAAAATCAGAATTTCCTTTTAAGGTATTTAGTAGTTGATCAAGATTACTGGATGTTTTCGCTAACTTTTGATCAACACTGTCTGATTTTTTTTCAATAATATTTTTTTCAGCTTTACCTTTTCCAAGCTCGCTATTCTCAACTAGTAATGAAAGTCCGGCCTTCGCTTCAATATTTTTATCTTTTTGGTCTTCAACTTTACCTTCAGAATTTTCTTTATTTTTTTCTGCCAATAAATTTTTTAAAATTTCACCAGTTTCTGATTGGACTTCAGAGGCTTTTCCTTCCGCTTTATCTTTACCAGTTAGATTTGATAATAAAGAGGCAAAAACTCCTTCTTTACCTTTGCCAGAGACTTCAGACGCTGCACCATTACTAGCTCCATCAGCTTCAGTTTTAGCTGTAGCTTTTTTATCACCAAGGCCTTGGGCCTTAGATGATTTTGGGAGTATTTGTGATGGTAATCCTTGCATATTTTCCTTAAAAAAACTTCAACGCTTAGCGTACTATAATCAGTGTAACCTACTTTTTCATCTGAAGGAATTGTTTCTGAAGTCGGGCAGAAACTTCCTTATCCATTAAATTAAAAATTTTAGAGGCTTTTTGCGAATCAATTTGTCCCAGTATCCGAACAGAAAGATCAGGATCTTGAACAGACAAGACATCCGCGGCATTTTGAGGTTTCATTCCGGCCACTATTTCAACCATTTGGGTAATTCTTTTTTCAGCTTTGTCATTTTGAGAATCAATGCAACCTAAAAACTTTTTTTGTGATTCCTGAAATTCAATAACCTTTTTTTGAAAATCACTCATATTAACTTTCAATTGATCTTTTTCTTTCTGTATATTAATTTCTTTAACTTTAATATCTTCTTCTTTTTCTAAAAGTTCTTTGGAAAAATCTACCAAATGTCCACTACCTGCTCTTTTCATAATCTTTTCAGCTTCAAGCATTACCGCTTTCTTGAACTCTTCTTCGGTATAAGTTCTTTTTTCCGGTCCAGGGGCAGCAGCTACTTTGGCTGCAGGTGTAGCTGCAACTAACTGAAGAGAAAATGTAAGTAACATAAAATTTAAAAATATTTTTTTCATAAAACACCGGTAATTATTCATTTGAAGCATGAACTCCATTTCTTCTCATCATTAAAATTTCTTCGATAGCTTCCATTTCTTTTTTATTTCGCTCTTTAGTCCATTCACCAAGTTTTTTTTCTTTAAAATTTTCCATTACTTTTACTTGTCCACGCGCAGCTGCTAGTTCTGTAATTTTAAAATCATATTTTTTTCGGAGCGACCATAATAAATTTTCTTTGTTTTTTATGTCATCTTTTTTCCCTTGAATAAAATAAGGGAAAAACTGCAACATACTTCCAGCTGAAGGGTCTTTCATAAACACTTCTTGGGCTTCATAGGTTTCATCAATTGCATGATTGGCCGCTGCAATTTTTTCTTCTACAACAGCGATTTCCTTAAGGATTTCTCCCAACTCAATCTTGATTTTTTTCTCTTTAAACTCTCTTACTTTTAAAAGTCCATCGAGTTTGAATTTAAACTTTTGCATTTTTTACATTCTCTATTTAATATTTTCCGCTTTTCTGGCAATTTCAACCATGCGGTCGTAGAGTGTTTCAATCGATAAAAACTCTGTCATGCCTTGATTTTGTTTTAAAAGTCCCATCAAATCTTCATAGATTAAAAGGGCCTTATCAACTTTAGGGTTTGATCCTTTAGCATAGGCTCCAACATTTATTAGATCTTCATTGGCCTTATATGAAGCAAGTAAATCGCGAAGATGACTTGCAACAATCTTATGCTCTTTAGTGGCAACTTTAGACATAACCCGCGATAAACTTGCAAGTACATCGATGGCCGGAAATTGGTTTCTTGAAGCAAGTTCTCTAGATAAAATTATATGCCCATCAGCAATCGCTCTTACGGCATCAGCAATAGGTTCGTCCATATCGCCCCCTTCAACTAACACGGTATAAATTCCAGTGATGGAACCTGCTCCGGCCTTAGTTCCGGCCCTTTCCATTAATTTAGGAAGTCGTGCAAATACAGAGGGAGTATAACCCTTTTGTCCTGGTGGCTCTCCTGCAGAAAGTGAAATTTCTCGATTGGCCATAGCAAAACGAGTAATAGAATCCATCATCAAAAGAATATCTTTATTTTTATCACGGAAATATTCAGCGATGGTTGTAGCGACATAAGCAGCTTTCATCCTAATCAAAGCTGATGAATCTGAAGTTGCAACGACAACAACAGAACGCTTTAATCCTTCCGGTCCTAAATCATTTTCAATAAATTCTAAAACCTCACGCCCCCGTTCTCCAATTAAGGCAATAACGTTAACATCTGAATTAGAATTTTCTGCAATCATTCCAAGAGTAACTGATTTACCAACACCCGAACCGGCCATAATGGCAAAACGCTGCCCTTTGCCAGCGGTCATAAAACAATTAATCGCATGGATTCCTGTATCGAGAGCTTCCTTAATAGGTGGGCGTTCAAGAGGATTTAGAGCGTGTCCATAAATACTTCTAGCTTCAACATTAATTGGTTCAATCGGTCCTTTACCATCGATAGGATTTCCTTGAAAATCGACAACTCGTCCAAGCATTGCTTCTGATATCTTAATCGTAGTCGTCAAATCTTTTAAATAGACTCTCGTTTCAGAATTAATTCCTGAAAGCTCATCATATGGCATGGCCATACAACGAGTACCATTTATTCCAACAACTTCACCAAGCGATCTATCGCCAAACTCAGTTACAAATTCAACATTTGATCCAATAGGTGCACGTGAAAGATTGATCTCAAAAACCATTCCTTTATTTGCGTAAACTTTTCCTATTTTTTGATAAGGAGATGAGTACTCGTAGTTATTGTGAATAGAAGCTAAATCAAGTATCTTGTCCATATTTCTACTCACCTTTATTTGAATTTTTAAGCTTCTATTAAAACATCTTCAAAAAGCTTGTCTAAACTTTTGAATTGCTCTTCCATGGTTGCATTAATAATTCCATTATCTGATTCTACGATCATCCCGGATGTTAGAATTGCCGAATCAATCTCAACTCGTACATTTTTTAATTCACCTAAGCGATTTTGTACGTGAGCCAAAATTTCAGGCATACCGCCAAAATCGTTAGGGTTAACCTGAATTAAAAGATTATTTCTTGCCTGAATTTCTAATAATAGTTTTTCGAGCAATCTCTCAATATATTTTCCATCTTCTTTAAGTTCGCGGATAATTATCCACTTTGTTAAATTCCTAAGTAAAAGATAAATTTCTTTTTTCTGTCTTGTTAAAATTTCATCTTGAGTTTTTAAAACCTCTGTTACCATCTGCGAAAAATTATCAAGTTTTTGATCAACAACACTTCGCATCTCATTAAAGATTTCTTCACGACCTTGATTAACGCCTTCATCAAATCCTGCTTTAAATGCAACGTCCTGAATTTCAGAAACTCTTTTCTGAACTTCTTTTTCAACGGCTTCCTGATATTCAGCTTCTTCCTGATCTTTTAATCCTCTATATTTTTCAACAATTGGATTAATTTTAAACTGACTATTTTTTGCATGACTTCGTTCTTCTCTAATAACTTTTTGAAATTCATTTTTTGCAATTGCTTGAGTCGAACTAAACAATGGCTTAAATTCAAACAAGGTAACTTTGTCAGCATCTTCAGCATCTACATCTGTAAAATTTTTAAATTTATATTCTTCTACATTTGAAAATTGCTTAACCATAAATTAAATCCTCTTTCCTATTAAACCAGTGAATCGCCATCAGAGCCGCGAGCAATAAATGCTTTACCTTGAGATTCAAGTTCTTTAGCTTTTTGAACCATCTCGGCCTGAGCTTTTTCAACATCAGAAAGCTTAGTAGGTCCAAGCGCCTCGAGATCTTCCTTAAGAAGAGTAGCTGCTCTGTTTGACATGTTCTTGAATAACTTCTGCTTGATTTCATCAGGAGCAGTTTTCATTGCAATAACCAGTTTTCCATTGTCAACTTCGCGAAGTAGATTTTGGATACCTTTATCATCAACGTACATAAGGTCTTCAAACGTAAACATAAGTTTTCTGATCTCTTCAGCAAGTTCAGGATCTTTTTCTTCCACGCGAGACATGATATTTTTCTCAGTATTTTTATCCATAAGGTTAAGCATATCAGCGATCGGCTCAACACCACCTAGTTGATTTGTATCAATTGAACCAAGCGTACTAAGTTCTGTTTTAAGAACGTCATCAAGTTGAGAAATAAGTTCAGGAGAAACATAGTCAAGGTTTGCGACTCGAAGAACAACCTCAGCTTGCAACCCTTCCGGCAATCTTCTTAGAACATCCACTTTTCTTTCAGGATTTAAATGAGCAACAATAAGAGCAATAGTTTGAGGATGTTCATTAATAAGGAAGTTAGATAAAGTTCTAGTATCTACTAACTCAAGAGACTCAAGAGTATTTGATTGTCCAACTTCAACAATTTGTCCAAGAAGTTGTTTAGCTCTATCTTCACCAAGAGTATTAATGATGAAGTCACGACCGCGGTTTTCAGCAAATAGTAAATCATTTTCTTCATTGAGTTGTTTGTAAAAATCTTCGAGGACTCTTTTAACCATCCAGATTGGAGCTCTTTTAACATTCGACATTGCGTTGATCATTCTTTTAACATCATTGTCTTTCATATTTTGAAAAACAAGCTGAGTAATATTCATACCAAGTGAACTTAAAAGTAATCCAGCGCGATCTGAGCCATTGAGTAGTCCATACTCCGTATCCGGATCTAATTCATTATCATCGAGTGCGGCCATAATCTAATCCTCTAAATTATACTTCTGTCTTACGCAATTTGTTTATCTGATTCACTTGCATGTATCATTTCTTGAATAATTTGTGCTGCCTTGCCTGGATTATTTTCAACCAGAGCAATAATTTTTTCACGCAACATATTTCCTTCAATCTTTTCAGGATTTAACTTCTCTTCAATTTGAGGAAGCGCATCTTCAAGTCCAGGTAGACGTTGATTTGCCTGAACTTTTTCTAATTCTTCTAACGTTCTAGGTAAAAAATCTTCCACTGTTTCAATTGTATTATCAGTAACCCATTGGATAAATGGTCTAACAACTAGGAAGAAAAATAATGAAATCGTTAAACCCACCGCCAGGTACTTAACAATGTTTTTTATTAACTCACGATTAGCTTGTTCTTTTAACATTGCATCGGCGACGCTCATATCTTCGCGAGCAAATTCCATATTTTTAATAACTAGCTTGTCTCCACGTTTATCTGAAGTACCAAGCGTTGATGAAACAATTTGAGCAAAGTTCTGGAGATCTGATTCACTCCACTTCTCATACTTCATAATTGCGTTTCCGTTTTTATCAAGTTGAGGTGTTCCATCTTCACCTAAAACTGCAATTCTTTTTCCATCAATCATTACAGCAGCTGAAATAGCTTTAACATTAGCGGATGGCTTTCGCGACTGAGTTACTGTTGTAGGTACATTTAAATTTCTTGTAGTTAATTCTTTAGTTACATTATTTTTAGTTTCAGCAACACCAGGCTGTGGCACTTCGCCTGGAAGATTTGACTGTGCCCCTGCAATCCCCTGTGGAGAAGGCCTAGAACCATTAACATTTTGCACATTTTTTACTTCTGAAACAACAGCAGAGTTTTCGTTATCATACTTTGTTTCAGTTGCAACAGATTCAGTAAAATCTAAATCGACTGTAACTTTTGCTACGACTTTTCCATCTCCAACTACTTTTGTTAAAATATCTTCAATTTGTTTTTCGTATTTTTGATTTAACTGAGCCTCTAGGGCCAAGCGATTAGCAGTTGTGGCCGTCATCATGTCACCGATATTTTCAGAAAGTTTTTTTCCACGGTCATCCAAAATAACAACATTCTCAGGTCTCATTTCTTCAACAGAGGAAGCTACTAGAGATCCAATCCCTTTAATTTCTGCCGGTGTAAGTGAGACTCCATTATTTAATTCTAAAACAACAGAAGCTGTCGGCGATTTCTTCTCCGCAACAAAAGGAGAAGATTCTGGAATAGAAATATGAACTCGGGCACGCTTTACACCTTGAATATACATAATGGTTTTAACCATCTCACCTTCAAGAGCTCGCTGTTTATTAACCTTTTGTACAAAACTTGTTGTACCAAAAGATTGTTTATCAAAAACTTCGTAACCAACTGTTCCTGAAAAACTTGTTCCTAATTTAGCAATTTCTAAACGCCAAACACCTACCAGATCTTCTGGGATAGAAATAGTTTTTCCATCATTTGAAGTTTGATATGGGATTTTCTTTTCTTCTAAAAGTATCGCAATTTTTCTTGCATCTTCTTTGTTAAGTTCTGAATAAAGAGTGTCGTAACGAGTTTTTGAAGCCCAAACAACTATTCCCGTCATCGCGGCCATGATCAAGCAAGAAACAATGATAAAACCAATCTTTTTGGTTGAATCGAGTCCATTGAAGAACTCCTTAAAGTTTCTAAATATTTTTTCTACTATATCTTGCAAGGCCATCCTCCTGATCTTTTAATTTCACATCCTATGAAATCAATTCTCACAAATCACTCATGAGCAAATATTACATTTGCATTCTCATAATCTCTTTATAGGCTTCAATTACTTTCATACGTACTTGGTTCATAGTTTTAAATGCTATCTCTGCATTTTCGACGGCCAACATTGTTTCGCTAATATTCTTTGTTTGTCCTGAAGCCAATTTCTGAATGGCTTTATTGGCTTCAACTTGCATACTATTTACATCTGTTAGAGAGCTTGCCAGCATTTCACTAAAGCTTTGAGGTGGTTTTGCTCCAATACCTGGATTAGCTGCAAGCTCGTTAAATTGTGGAAGCGATCCTTGCTCGATAGATGCACTTTTCATCCAATCTTGAGTATTATATCCACTCAACATTTTATTCATATTTCCAATATTTTCTATCGCCATAAATTATCCTTTTTAAAACTTATTAATTTCTTCCAATTTCTAAATCTTTCATCGCCATACTCTTTGCAGTAGTCATTGCGTTGATGTTTGCCTCGTAAGCACGAGATGTTTCGATCATATTGGCCATTTCTTCCATTGTATTAATGTTAGGGTAGGCCACATATCCTTCTGCATTTGCATCTGGATGGTTTGGTTCATATTTTAAAATTGGCGGCTTTTTACTATTACTAATATCTTTGGCGATAACCATTTGAGCATTATCTCCCATTTCACCGCTTAAAATTTCAGAAAAAGATTCTTTTACAGGCTCACTTCCAAAAACAACTTCTTTCGGTTGATATGGACCACCTTGAGCCGTTCTAGTTGTTTGAGCATTCGCAATATTCGAACTGATAGCTGCTTGTCTTTTTTTATTAGCAGTTAACCCTGACGAACTAATTTTTAAACTTGTTAGTAAATCCATTTAAGCTCCCTTCGTACTCAACTTATCTTTCTGATCCAACTACGTATTTCATCAAACCTAGTTTCTTATTCAATAGCTGAACTGAGGCATCATACATAATTTTATTATCTGCCATTTCTGCCAACTCAGAATCCCGATCAACGGTATTTCCATCGAGACTAACAATCCCGTTAGATTCTTCATATATTTCGGGTTGTAAATTATTAAAACCACCGCCTCCAACATTAAAATGTTTAGAGTCGGTAGTTTTTAAAGTCTGTTGTTCATCTGTATCAAGGGCACGTTGTAAGGCCTCTTCAAAGTCAATTTTCTTGGCCTTATAACCTGGAGTTTCTGCATTTGCGATATTAGATGCGATCAATTCCTGGCGCATTTGTCTATACTTCAAAGAAGCAGCTAAGGCCTGAGTTGTTTTATCATCGATATTCATTTGCTTCTCCTATTCTTCTTATTTATCTTAAATTAACAAAATAAGACGAGCCGTCATTTCTATATTCATTGATCTTATTTCTTAACGTACGGATAGAAACACCCAGGATTTTTGCAGCTTGAGTTCTATTTTCAGTTGTATGAATAAGAGCTTTTTTGATTAGAAGTTTTTCAGCATCTTTAAGTGACATAAGTCTCACGCCTTCAGAGTCGTCATCGCTCATAAAGTTTACAGATTTCTTATCGCTTACTTCGTATGCACTTTCATCTAATAAAGAAGAATTATTATTTACTGAACTAGAGATAACTTGTTTTAACTCATGAATATTATTTGCCCAATAATGAGAAGTAATTCTATTCATTGCAACTGAATCAATTTCATTTGGAAGTTCAGAAGAATCTGTTGCTTCGTTCATAAAGTGACGGGCCAATCTTTGAAGATCTTCTTGTCTTTCTCTAAGAGCGGGAATAGTTACTGCATTGTTAGCAAATACTGAAAATAATCCACGATAAAATCTTCCAGCACCAACTAACTTAGATAGATTTTTAGTTGTTGTTGCGATTAAGCGAACATCAATATCGTAATCTTCAAGTTCATTAATTATTTTATGAAGTCTTTTTTGAAACTCTTCTTCAAGACAGTCAATATTAGCAAACACGACTGTTCCTTTATTGGCAGCTTCAAGTATTCCCTTATTGAATCTTCCAGTAGTATTGTCTCTATGGCCTAAGATTCTATTTTCAACATCCTGAGCAGGAAGTGAGCAGTCCACCAATTCAAATGGCTGACTAGCACGTCCAGAGCTTTCATGAATGTAGCGTCCTAGAGTTCTTTTACCTACCCCGTTCTCACCAACAACAAGCACCGCTGCTTTGCTTACTGATAAGTTTCTAGCTTGCAAAAGTGCTTTTTCTACTCTTGCATCAGTTCCAAAAAGTTCTACTCTAATCGCTTCCATCTGACCTCCTGTCATAAGAATCGCCTCCATCCTGAGACTAATTTATAAAGTTTTTTCTTTCAAATTCAATAAACTCAATTCACTCTTAGCAAGTTCTTTGATGTAATCCGA
>JAURXW010000533.1 GCA_030654205.1 Bacteriovorax sp. | reverse complement strand
CGCTTGAAATAATTCCGTAACGCTTCACTTTCTTATTTTCAATTCTTTCGATTACACAAATTTTGCTGTGTACTTTTAATCCTTTAATTCCAAAAATGAGTTCAATTCCTTCGGTTTGCATTTGTTCCGCATACGATATATTGCTGGCTTCATCGAAACGAGCTTGCAACTCTATTTGAACGGTTACTTTTTTACCATTTTTAGCCGCATTTATAAGTGAACTAATAATCTGTGAATTTTTGGCCAATCGATACAATGTAATTTTTATAGAAGTAACTTTTGGATCCAAAGCTGCTTCGCGCAAAAACTTGATAACATACGAATACGATTGGTATGGCGCATGAATCATGTAATCTTTCAGCGCAATTTTTTTCATGATATTTTCATCCAAACTCAATCCTGGAATTTGCAAAGGCGGATTACTTTTATACAACAAATCAAATCTTCCAAGGTTTGGAAAATCCATATAATCTCTCCTGTTATGATATCTTCCACCTGGAATTATACTATCGGTAGCATCAATTCCCATATTAGAAAGGAAATATTTTAAAGTATCTTTTTCTATAGATTGATCGTAAATAAAACGAACCGGTTCCCCAATTCTTCGATCTTTTACACTTGTAGCAATTTTTTCAAGCATACTTTTACTCAAATCACTGTCGATGTCTAATTGTGCATCTCTTGTAATTTTTATCATGTGTGCCGAAACACTTTCGTAATCAAAAATGTCAAAAATCCTGCTTAAATTAAGTCGGATTACATCATCTAACATGATTACATATTGCTTTTCATTTTCGGAAGGTAAAACTACGAATCGGTTGATTGTTTTTGGAATTTCGATTACTGCATAGCGGACTTCTAATTTTGGTTTAGTTTCATTTAAAGAAACTCCTTTATCCTTGCTATTCATCACTAATTTTACAGCCAAATATCCTGAAGTATCTTTCAATAATGGAAATTGTGCCAAATCATTAAGGATAATTGTAACTAATTCCGGGCTAACTTTTTGAACAAAAAAATCTTTTATAAAATTTCTTTGCTCTGCCGAAACATTATTTTCATCTATTGTAAATATGTTTTCAGTCTCTAATTTAGCTTCTATATCACTAAGAATTTCTAAACTTTCTGCTTGCTGACTGATTACTATTTCGGTAATATCTTTAAGTAATTGTTGTGCAGAAACACCTCCAAGATACTTCTCACCTGATATTCCTGTTAAACTTAATCGTCTGATTGCAGCGAAACGAACTCTAAAAAATTCATCTAAATTATTAGAAAAAATCCCTAAAAATCGAAGTCTGTCTAAAAGTGGTACTGATTCATCTGACGCTTCTTGAAGTACTCTTGCATTAAAAGCCAACCAGCTTTTTTCTCTGTCAATATATTTTTGTTCTAACACAATTTTTATTTTAAATCTTTTGGGAATACTATTTTTTTGGTTTTGCCTTTATTGATATTCACCCAACTGTCGGTATCAAATTGTAAAGATACAAATCCGGAGGTGGGAACATTTTCTATAAAAACATCTCCAAATTTATTAACAAAATTTGTAATAGCCTCGTTATGTCCAAAAAGAATAACACTTTCAAAACTATTATCACATAATTTAATCTCTTTTTCCAATTGGTTTTCATCAAATGTATACAGTTCCTTTTTATAAACGATACTTTCAATTGGATATACTATATTTTGAGCAAAAATAAGTGCTGTATCAGAAGCTCTTCTGGCAGGACTACTCCAAATTAGATACGTTTTCGGAATAAAATCAGATATATTCGAAGAAACCAAATGAGCATCAAGAATACCATTCTTAATTAAAGGTCTGTCAAAATCTTTTAATGGAGCTTCCCAACTTGATTTTGCATGTCTAATTAATATTAAATTTTTCATAGTAGAGTATCTTTTCTTAGTTGGTTATATAAAACATCCAAATATTTAAGCTACAATTTACAAAAGAAAAGTTTATCATCTTATTTTTTAAACTTTTATCTAAAAACATTTTCAAATTGTTAACCCAAAAAAGTTGTTTAAACAAATTAGAAAAACATCAAATCTAATTAACATAAAATAACACACCTATTAACAAATATTAGTTAAAAACATATTGATTTTTTATTTTTTTTTAACTAAAAACATCCTTTCATCGATTATTTAGGTTTTTTACAGATAAAAAACACCAAATCAACTCTTTGCATTTAACTTTGATATCCTTCCACTTTTTTCAAAATTGAAAAATATGATTTAAAATTAAATTATGAAACAACTCTTTATATCAAAATATTTTATAAAAAATTAAAATCCTGATTGTATGAAAACAAATATCCCAAATCAAATTTTTAAGCAATCCGAACACATAATCGCAGTTTACAACCGATTATCTTTTTCGTTAAAAAGCATATTACCTTTTATTGCTTTTATGTTATATAGTACAACTATTTCTTCTCAATCCATTCCATCTGATTCTTACATACAGAATTTAAAGGCATCTGGGCAGAATGTTAGTGCAACTGAATTAGAACATTTATTATATGATCTACAATCAGCTGTCTATTTTTTTTCAGGGGAAATAAAAACATATGGAGAAAAACCAACTTCATTTTTTACAGAAATCAATTCAATAAGTACGATTGGTTCTTCTGCAACTTTAAAAAATGATATTGAAATAGTCACTATTGAGATTAATTCTATTTCAGATTTAAGCAAAACTATCGATTTATCACAGTTTTCAGGTTTCAACAAATTAAAATACATCTATATTTTATCAAACATTCAGACTAACGAAATGAATATCAATCAATTGATACGAAATCCTAATCCACAATACACGATCATTTACAAAATATCAATTGGAGGATAAATTGATCATCTGATAAATCACCATTAAAAGTTATCGTTATGAAAAAAAACTACTCTCATTATATAATAGCAAATAAAATCAACTATTTATTTATATTATTTTTTATTTTAGGAAGCTACTTTACTATAAATGCGCAAGTTATGATTCCGTTTAAGGAGCGAACTTCTTCATTTACTCCTTCAAAAAAGACCTATAATGTTAAAGGAAATTTTACCATGATGGGTAATACTAATTTAACACTTCAAGATTACACGGATTCAAAAACCAATGGAAACAATTCCATGAAGTATGTTGACATTGACGGTGATCCAAATACTTTAAATTCATCTTCATCAACATTAGTATTACCGACCGATAATGGTATCGCTTCAAGTTGTGCAAAAGTTGTATATGCGGGTTTATATTGGACTGGACGAGTATCGCAAAGCAATCCTAATCCTGATACTTTTTCTGTTACAAAAGGTTCTTTAACCAAGACTTTAAATAAAAGAAAAATTTCATTTAAAGGTCCAGGATCAGCGACTTACGATGAATTTACCGCTACCGATATTTATTTCCCTACGACAAAAGACGGTTTTATGTATACCGCTTATGCAGAAGTTACTTCCTATGTAAAAGATCATGGAATTGGGGAATATTTCGCTGCAGATATAGCCTTAAAAGAAGGAAATTTAGGTGGTGATATCGGAACTTACGGAGGTTGGGGATTGATTGTTGTCTATGAAAATTCTGCTATGAAAAATAGAGATATCACTATTTTTGATGGTCATGCCTGGGTAAAAGAAAGTACAACTGTAAATTATAACATTCCGGTTACAGGTTTTAATTCTGTTACAACTGGTGATGTAGGCATTAAATTGGGAATAATGGCTGGTGAAGGTGATGTAAATTACACTGGTGATTATTTCAAAATACAAAAATTAAATTCTTCGAATTATTTAAGTCTGAATCATACCGGAAACACAACAAATAACTTCTTTAATTCATCTATTCAAACAGGTGGAAATGTTAGAAATCCAGTTTTAAAAAACAATTCTGGATTAGACATTAGTATGTTTAATTTACCCAATTCAGACAAAAGTATAATAGGAAATAATCAAAATTCAACTAATTTTCAATACGGATCAACAATTGATACTTATGTAATTTTCGCAATTGCCATGGCTGTTGATGCTTATGTACCTGAAATTGAAGGAGTTGTTTCAGCTATTTCAATTAATGGTTCACCAGCTGGTACCGGACCTTATACCGCTCTACCTGGTCAACAATTAGAGTATAAAATTCAAATAAAAAATAGAGGAACAGAACCTATAAAAGACACAAAAATTACAATTCCCGTTCCTTACAATACAACATATGTAGCTAATAGTGCTCAAAAGACCATTAATTTCTCTCCAAATCCAACCCCTAATAATTTAACTTTTGAACCTACCGTTGGTGCAAATGGATCTATTGTATGGGATTTTGGTACATTACCATTACCTGCAAATAATGACCCAAATACTGTATTAGCTGAGCTTTCATTCAAATTTAATGTAACTGAAGATTGTACTTTACTAAAAAATGCAAACTGTAATAATGTAGTTCTTGTCAACGGCTTGTTAAATGGTGTTGGTGTAAATTCATTAGTAAGTGTAAGTAATAAATCATTAATTCAAGGATATACTTCGGGAGGAAATTGTGAAGGAAATGTGATACCTGCTCCACATTTAATTACCATTAATGCAGTAGATTTTGTTAATACCAACTGTCAGTCTACCCCTCCAATTACTTCTTTTACATTTTGCAAAGAAGCAACAACAATTCCTATTACTGATATCACCGGTGCATTTCCTCCAGGATCTACTTTTTATAGTTCGTATCCAATAGTAACAGGGTCAACAATTGAATACACAATAAACAACCCTTTTCCATCGGTAGTAGGAACTTCAACCTATTATGCAGTTCCTCCTGGAGTAAGTAACGGTTGTTATTTTGAATTTAAAATAATAGTAACTGACATTACTTCACAACCTTCTACAAATGATATTAAATATTGTATAGACGATGTTGCTCAACCTTTGACAGCAACAGCAAGTAATCCTGCCTATACATTATATTATTATACTACGTCAACCTCTTCTGCTCAAACATCAATAACACCTTCTACAACTACTGCAGGTGAATTTACTTATTATGTTGCCGAAGGACAAACTAATTCTTGTATTGGTCCAAAAAAAGAATTAAAAGTACTTGTGTATCCAAAACCATTAATTACAGGCCCAACTAATACAACTATTGAAGGCTGTTCCACTAGTGCTATTACAAACCTTGCTTATAGTGAAACTGCTGTTAATATTACTTTATCACAATTAACAACAGCAGGAGGTTCATTCTCCAATAATGCAAATGTTGGGATGTATTCACTGTCTTATATAGATACAAAAAGTGGTACTTGTCCAATTATAGTTAATAGAACTTTTCAAATAACTTCTGCTTGTGGTATAACATCAGTGAGCCAAACAATCACAATAAAAGATACAACTCCCCCTATTATTTCTAATACTGCAGGATCATTAGATACGACTGTTCTTTGTTCCGCTAATGTACCTACAATAAATATATCAGCTATTACAGCTACTGACAATTGTCAGGAATCTGTTACTATCAGTCATGTAGGTGATGAAACTATTTCAGGAACTTGCGCAAATAAATTCAGTATTATAAGAACATATAAAGCAACTGATGTTTGTGGAAACTCTTCAGAATTTATTCAAAACATAATAGTAAATGATAATATCTTACCAACAATTATTTGTCCTACAAATATTATTGTAAATACAGATTTAGGAACTTGTGGAGCATCAAATGTTACATTAGGAAACCCTACGATTGATGATAATTGTTCTACACCAACAGTGACAAATAATGCGCCTGCAATATTTCCTATTGGTGATACTATTGTTACTTGGACAGTCACAGATGCATGTGGAAATAAAGCAACTTGTGAACAAATTGTTACTATAAATGGTCCTACAAAACCAATAGGATTAGCCTGCTACGAAACAGCGACTTTCAATACCGTTTCTTGTGCTTGGGAGGTAACCGGCACTAAACCGGAGCAACCGACTTTGGCTTGCTACGAAACAGCCAACTTCAATACCGTTTCTTGTGCTTGGGAGGTAACCGGTACTAAACCGGAACAACCTATAACTGCTTGTTATGAAACAGCGAACTTCAATACCGTTTCTTGTGCTTGGGAGGTAACGGGTACTAAACCGGAGCAACCGACTTTGGCTTGCTACGAAACAGCGACTTTCAATACCGTTTCTTGTGCTTGGGAGGTAACCGGCACTAAACCGGAGCAACCGACTTTGACTTG
>JAURXW010000532.1 GCA_030654205.1 Bacteriovorax sp. | reverse complement strand
AAGGGGAATTTTTTGAATTTATTTTCTCGCTTTAAGCAAAAATATTTTGAATCGTTAGAAATTAAAAAAATTACTCACAATCTTAGTTGGTTAATTTTAGATAGAATATTTCGGCTTCTCGTTGGGGTATTTCTTGGGGCTTGGTTTGCCAGATCACTAGGGCCTGCTAACTTTGGGGTGTGGAATTATGCCATTGCATACAGCTCGCTTTTTGGGGCGATCGCTGCCTTAGGTCTCGATAGTATTGTGATCAGAGAATTACTCAGACATCCCTTGGAAAAAAATAAAATACTTGGAAGTGCATTTGTTTTAAAACTAGTTGCTGGTCTTCTTACCTTTTTAAGTGTTTTTTTAATTGTGCTTATTTTTAAAAAAGATGAGCCTTTAGTATCCAAATTAATTATTATTTCAAGTCTCGTTTTTATCTTTCAAGCATTCAGTGTTATTGATTTTTATTTCCAATCCCAAGTATTGAGTAAAAAAGTTGTTTGGTCTCAAAATTTGTCCTTCATTTTAATGTCAGTGCTAAAAATATATTTTTTGATTACAAAAAAAGGACTTGTTTTATTTGGGATCGCCACGGCCGCTGAAGCCTTATTAACTTCAGGTTTTTTAATTTATGCCTATTACTCAAATAGTTTTTCCATTAGAGATTGGAGATTTAGTTGGGAGCTTTCTAAAAATTTACTTAAAGATAGTTGGTTATTAACTTTTTCAAGTTTAGCCGTGATGGTTTATATGAAAATCGACCAAATAATGATTAGTAATATTTCAGGAGCTACAGAAGCGGGTATTTATTCTGCAGCAGTCAAAATTTCTGAATTATGGTATTTTGTTCCAGTGGCACTAGTTAGTTCTGTTTACCCTTCTATTATTGAGAGTAAAAAAGTTAGTGAAAGTTTGTATTATTCTAGGCTTCAAAAACTTTATAATCTAATGGCGATTATTGGTTTTGCAGTGGCCATCGTAGTGACACTTTTTAAAAGTATAATTATTAATCTTTTGTATGGACCAAGTTATCACGCATCAAGTGATATTTTAGCTGTTCATATTTGGGCCGGTGTATCTGTCTGTCTTGGAGTGGCAAGCTCAAGTTGGTTGTTAGTTGAAAACTTACAAAAATATAGTTTTATTAATACAGTACTAGGTGCAGTTTTTAACGTTCTATTAAATTTAATATTGATACCCAAAATGGGTGCAATGGGTGCTGCACTAGCGACTACTATTTCCTATTTTATTTCAGTTTTTGCTGTTCTTTTGTTCAAAGAAACAAGGAAAACAGGTGGAATGCTGTTAAGTGCTTTAACTTTAAATAGATTGAAAATTTCCTTTCGCTAGATTTTTCGTAGGACTACAATAAATGCAGATTATACACTTTGCTAAAAAAACGGATAAGTTATTTTGAAAACAGCTTTTGAAACGCCCATTTTATTTTTAATTTTTAATCGCCCAGATACAACTCAACTTGTGTTTAACGAGATAAGAAAACAAAAACCTAAATATTTATTTGTTGCCGCTGATGGACCTCGATCACATAAGCCCGGTGAAGCCGAAAAATGTGAGGATACAAGAGCAATAATTCAACAAATCGACTGGGACTGTGAAGTTAAAACTTTATTTCGAGAAGAAAATTTAGGCTGCGGCCGAGCTGTAAGCAGCTCAATTACTTGGTTTTTTGATAATGTAGAAGAGGGAATCATTTTAGAGGATGATTGCTTGCCAAACGATTCATTTTTTAAATTTACGAGCGATTTACTTCGTAAATATAAAGATGACGAACGGGTATTTGCTATTAGTGGGGACAATTTTATAGGCCAATTGATGCCGAATAATGAAAGTTATTATTTTTCAATTTATAATCATGTCTGGGGTTGGGCAAGTTGGAAGCGGGCCTGGAAACATTATGATCTTGGTATGAAGAGTTGGCCTTCAATTAAAAAAAGTGGCCATTTAAAAACAATCTTTGAAAACAAGAAGCAATTTTCTTATTGGGTAAATATTTTTGATGCCTGTTATGCCGGAAAAATAGACACCTGGGATTACCAATGGACTTTTGCTTGCTGGAGCAGAAATGGACTCACTATACTTCCAGCTTTAAACTTAATCCGCAATATTGGTTTTGATGAAAGGGCAACGCATACAAAGGATGAAAATGGATTTTCGTTGGAAACTTTAGAATTGGATTTTCCTTTAAGAAATCCCAACGAGATAAAGCAAAATTTAATATTTGATGAATTAACATGGCAAAAAAACTTTAAACCTAAAAAATTGAGCAAGAGAATTATTGATAAGCTTGCAAGTTTAAGGGCGCTTTTAAAATGAATGAATTTATCAAGTGTCGATTGTGTGGTGAAAAAGCAAAATTTTTATGGAGTAAGAAAATACTTTTTAAGTATGAAGTAAAATATTTTCAATGCGAACACTGCCAGTACTTGATGACCGAGGAGCCTTTTTGGTTAGAAGAAGCTTATTCTAAATCAATTAATTTATCTGACACTGGGTATATTTCAAGGAATTTAACTTTAGCAAATTTCGTGTCCATTCTTTTATTTTTTTGTTTTTCAAAAGATAGTGTGTTTTTAGATTTTGCCGGCGGCTACGGTGTTTTTGTTCGTTTAATGCGTGATAAGGGGTTTGATTTTTTCTGGGAAGATAAATACACAAAAAATTTATTTGCTGGAGGATTTGAGTGGGATAATCACAAAAAACTTGATGCAGTTACTGCTTTTGAAGTCTTAGAGCATTTAGTAAACCCGCTAGATGAAATTGATAATCTTTTAAAATACTCAAACACTTTAATTTTATCAACTGAAGTCTTTCATGGAAATTGTCCCTCTGCAGACTGGAACTATCTTGCTTTAAATCATGGGCAGCATATTGGTTTTTTCAATAAGAAATCATTGAGCTTTATTGCGCAAAAATATGAGTTGAGATTTTATTCCTTTGGCGGAATTCATGTTTTTACAAGAAATACTCAACTGTCAGCTTTTAAGTTTTATTTAACTATTTTCTGTTTTAAATTAAAGCTTCATCATGTTGTTAAAAAAATATTAAAATCTAAGATGATCGGCGATAATCTTGAAATGAGTAAGAGATAGAAATGGAAAAAATTACAATTCTGTTGCTTGATTTTTGTCATTTCCTTTGGTGGGCAGTTAGTAAGAAAAAAAAAGATAGCTACGATCTAGTAATTATAAGAACAGATGCAATTGGCGATTTTGTTTTATGGTCATCGGCCCTCGAAGAAATTTTACGCCACAATATTAACAAGAAAATCTTGTTAATCGGAAATGATCAATGGACTAGCTTAGCGGCGATATTATTTCCCCAGGTCAGTGTTATGGGAGTGAATTATAAAAAACTTAACTCTATTTCAAATCGATATGAGGAATTAGTAAAGATCGTATCAATTGATGCACAAGAATTATATTATCCGGTTTATTCCAGGGCCTATACCACTGGGGACAGTTTAGCTCTTTTGATTCAGGCAAAAACGAAAATTGCTTTTGATGGTGACCTAT
>JAURXW010000383.1 GCA_030654205.1 Bacteriovorax sp. | reverse complement strand
ATTTTATTTTTTATTGCTTTAAATCGATAGAATCTATAACCAAAAAATATAAATATAATAATTGGTAAAATGTACGACTGATAATTTTCAAAGTTCATGTTAGAGTCCTTTTGTACTACTATGCTGTAAAGGTATTGTTTTTACTTGAGTATAAAAAGCTTGCTTTAACTTGTCAATTAGTTTATAATTATATGAATTAGTGGACTTGTGAAGTGAAAGGGGGGGCGATTCTATGTTAGATGTAAATAGTAATATTATGGCCGTATACGAAATGCAGGCAAATATTTGTCATGCACTCTCTCACCCCATTAGATTGTATATCCTAGATATCCTTTCTACCGAAGAAATGTCGAGTACTCAGTTGTTAAAAGAGCTGGGAATTCCCAAAGCTAATTTATCTCAACATCTTTCAGTACTAAAGGATGCAGGAATCCTGAAAACTAGAAAAGTCGGAGCTTTTCAGATTTTGACACTCGCCATTCCAAAAATTAAGGATGCCTGTCAGCTTGTAAGAGGAATTCTTTTGGATCGTATGAATGATGAACAGAAAGTGATAAATGTGTTAAAGAAAAAATTAGATATTCAAGTTAAAAAAAATGCAAAACAATTGGTGAAAAAAACTATAGTGAAAATAATTGCAAAAAAGGTATCAAAATGAAAAAAATTATAATTATCTTTTTCGCCCTCGCGACAAGTAAGCAACTTTTTTCAAAAGAAAAAGAACTTGATGAGCTGATTCGGGCCACAACTGAAAATTCTCTTGCGCAGAAGGCCGCTACTGAAAATATGAATGCTGCAACTTTAGAAAAGGATAGAAGTTCAAAGCATTGGTTGCCACAAGTTTATTTAAATGGGCAATCATTTTTGAGTAATGATCCTGGGACTGCCCTTTTTGGCAAACTTTCTCAAAGAGAAATTAAAAACTCAGATTTTATGTCTGATTCTCTTAATCATCCGGATACTGCTGTTTATACCAAAGCTGCTCTTGGTGTAAGTCTAGCTTTGTATGAAGGTGGACAAAAAATTGCAATGAATAAAGCAATGACATCCATGAGTGAAGCAAAACAATTAGAGGCAAAGGCCATTCAAAATGAATTTTATATTGAGGTTGTGAAAAATTATTTAACTGGTAAAAATCTCTCCTTTGAAAAATTGGATCTTAATCAAATTAAGATTACAATTGATTCCATTATTTCTCATTATCAAGTTGGTAACAAGCAAAATCAATTAGGTTATTCGGGTCTCCTAGGACTTAAGAGTTTACAAAATAGAGTGATAGCGTTGCTGGACGAAAACAAAGCAAGAAATGTGGGAACTCAAAAAGCGTTAGCTGAGTTATCTGGTTTCACTACGGATTTAAAATTTTCAAACGACTCTACATTATCTTCTCTTTTAAAAGAGTATCTAGCTTATTCTGAAAACAATTATCTACCTTCAAGTAAAGTGCAATCTTTTTTTGAAAATGCTAAAAGTGCAAAGGAAATGATTGATGCAGAAAAATCTCGCAATCTTCCTCGTGTAGGGCTTTTTGGTGAGGGGTATGCATTTAACGGAGATAGAAATTTAGGTAAAGGTTTCACCACTGGTATTTATTTAAATTGGAATTTGTTTTCTGGTAATGATTATGGAGCGGCCCAAGAAGCCATTCATAAATCAAAAGCTGCCCAATATTATGCTGAAGCTGGGCTTCAAAAAGAAAAGGTTGAGTATCTAGGATTAAAAGATGCTCTGGAAGCTGTAACTCATTCATTAACTTTATTGAATGAAAGTGAAAAATATCTCGAAGAACAAACTAAAATTTCTCATAACCTTTTTAAGAATGGTTTAATCAATGCTCTTCAATATGTCGAAGTACTCTCTCGCAGAGTAGATCTTATCAAGTCAAAAAGTATCGCCCAAGATCAACTTATTTTAGTGCACTCGCAATTGGCAAAAACACAAGGAGCTACTCTGTGAGTTTAAATATTAAATTAGGATTTGCGGGAACTTTGGCCCGTATGTTTATTAAATCGAAATTAACAATGGTCATTGCGATCACCAGTATTTTGATGGGTGTTATGGCCATATTCTTAACACCCAAAGAAGAAGAACCACAAATCATAGTACCAATGATTGATATACAAACGATGGTACCAGGTCTTGATGCTCACGAAATAGAGCGCAAGGTTACTGAGCCAATTGAGCGTGCCGTATGGGGGCTAGATGGTGTGGAGTATGTTTATTCTGCTAGTCAATCTCATGGAAGCATGGTCACCGTACGTTTTAAAGTAGGTGAGCCCATTGAGCCAAGTCTACTAAAAATTCACCATAAACTCATGACAATTAGAAATGAGCTTCCTAGTAATGCATTGCCAAGTGAAGTTAAATCCTATTCGATTGATGATGTGCCTTTCTTAATCCTCACATTTAGTTCTGCTACAATGAATGATTATGAATTAAGACAAAAAATTGCACCATTAGCTCGAGAACTTTCAAGTACACCGGATTTAAGTCGAGTTGAAGTTCTTGGTGGTTTAAAAAGAAGCATCAGAGTTATCGTCGATCCTAAAAAATTAAGAGACCGCGGAGTTGCACTGGGTTCTGTAGCACTCACTTTAAAAGCTAATAATGCTTTTTATCCAGCAGGAAAAAATTGGGATAATAAAGAAGTCTTGGATATTGATGTTGGGGGGAAATTTAATTCTGCTGCTGATATTGAAAATGTTTCTATAGGCCAGCGCGGAGGAAGTGTTGTTCGCATAAAGGACGTAGCGAAAGTTGTTGATGGACCGGAAGAAAGAACGCGCTCTTCTAGTTTAGTGAGTAAGGAAAATATCAATCCTGAAAATGCGGTTTCCGTTATTTTTGCCAAAAGAAAAGGAACAAATGTCGTAACTCTCGCTAAAAAATTATTAGACCGAGCGGAATCTTTTTCAAAGACATTGCCTAGTGATGTGAAATTGTCTGTTCTTCGTGACTATGGTTCTACTGCAGGAGACAAGTCCAATGAATTGATTGAACACTTGCTGCTTGCAACTTTATCCGTAACAGTACTTATTGCGATTGTTATGGGATTTCGAGCTTCACTAGTTGTCGCAATTGCAATTCCAGTCACTCTTGCTCTGACTTTAGCGGTCTATTATTTTATGGGATATACCTTAAATCGTATTACCTTGTTTGCGCTTATTTTTTCCATTGGTATTCTGGTTGATGATGCCATTGTTGTTGTTGAAAATATTGAGCGCCATCTACATTTAGATAAAAAATCTGGAATGATTAAAGCGACTTTGAGAGCTGTTGCAGAAGTTGGCAATCCTACAATTCTTGCAACATTTGCAGTAATTGGTGCAATTTTACCAATGGCATTTGTAAGAGGTATGATGGGACCATACATGAAACCAATTCCTGTTGGTGCAAGTGTAGCGATGGTTCTTTCACTTTTTGTTGCTTTTATAGTCACACCTTGGGCCGCTGTTAAAATTTTAAAAGATGAAACTCATCCAGAAGGGCATGAGGA
>JAURXW010000513.1 GCA_030654205.1 Bacteriovorax sp. | reverse complement strand
CAAAACTAAAGTAGCGGTAATTGATTCAGGTTTTGACCTAAAAGAAAATCTGTCTAATATGTCGAATCCTAATTTTGCATTAAAGCCAGGTTTTAAGGATGCCATTATTACTAATGATCATGATGGACATGGTACTAGTGTCGCAGCACTTATTGGCGCAAAAAATGGTATTGGGCTTGCGCCGAATTCACAACTAACAGTTTACGGGATAACAAGGCCTGGAAATGAACTTGGTACAGCCTCTAGGGGCCAGCTTAAGCTCTCGATTGAGAGGGCTTGTAATGAAGGGCAAGAGGTCATCAATGTTAGCTACGGCGCTGGTAACGAATATATTGATGTAAGACTTTTCGAACCTTTTGGTGGCGATTTAGAATTTACCACTATGCTCGCAAAAAAGGGTTGTCTGGTGGTGAATGCTGCTGGAAATGCAGGCACACGTGAAAAAAATATACTGGCATCCAAAATTGAAGATCCTGTTTTGCGTGTAGAATCTGCCACTGTTACAAACTTTCATGATTCCAGTTCTTCGCTTGGTGTAATTACAGCACCCGGAGCTGGGGTATTCACTTTGAAGAGTTCAACAAAAATTGAAAAAAAAAGTGATGCTTTAACTGAAAAAGAAGGTAGAAAAAACACTTGTGGAACAAACAAGGGAGCATTTATTTCAGGAACTAGCTTTGCAGCGCCAATTACGGCGGCAATCGCAACCAATATTTCCGATGTACTTAAAACCAGTAAAAACTATGACAAATACTCTGGGCCTGAGCGAATTAAATTAGTGAATTATATTTTATATGCTTCCCAGAAAGAAAATGTGATCAATGGTCTTAGGGCCGTTTTGATTGCAGAACGTTGGGTGAAAGAAACGAATCAAATAAAGGTTGAATCAAAAGGATTTTTAGAGAAGAGTCTTTCCTATTTGAACAATAAGAAACGAGAAATATTAAAACTTGGACCTCTCCAAGATCAAACTTCACCAAATTTGGATTATTTTTCCCATTTATTGGATAGGTCTCCTGATGATATCTGTAATCGTCTGACAACTTGTTCGAACGTTTTAGAATGTAAAAATCTGAGTATTTGTAAAGATCAATTGAGAAAGCAGGTGGCAATATGTTCACCTGTAAATCCTAAAGTCATTACCGAGTTGATTGGTCTGGGCAATGACTATGATAACCAGGAAATGGTTTTAAAATATACCCCGGCCTTAATTAAGAGCAAAGAGAACCTTTCTGAAGAGGCAAAAAAATCGATTCAAAAAATTTGGAGAAATTACAAAGTACTATGGCAAGGAAACCAGGAATCAAAATATCCTGAAATTCAACTTAGATTTGGAATGGATAGCAATATTGCCATTGAGCTGTATCCTCTATTCGTAAGATCACTCAAAGAATCTAAAAAAGGAACGCAAGAATTAGAACAATCTTTCTATGATGTATTTAGCAGCTATGAACTAGATGGAGCTTTAACTAACGAATATATGAATAATCGAGACGAGTATAGAACTCGTGTAAAAAAAGCACTTGATGAAATATTACAGAATTTTGGCTCTGCCAAAATGTTGGAGCTTTTACGAAAACAAGAAAGCTCATCCCAAAATACAGATTCTTTAAAATGGATTTTGGAGACTTTAATTGCTGATCCAAAATATAAATCGATTCAAACTTCTCTACAATTATTGCAAAAAAAGAAATAAAACTTAACGATCTTCCGATGGGAGTGAGGGATTCTTCAACATTCATTAGAACGTCGATTCTTATGAACTTATAATGAAGTGATTAATATAATTATTCAATTTGTTACGAATCTATAGTAAACGGTGTCCGATCAGAAGGGCTACCCCAAAACACTAGTCAGATAAACGACAAGCAACTTTCAGGGCCAAGAGTTTCAATACAAAATGACTACTCTCTTGGCCTTAAAAAATCAAGCTTCCCACCGGTCATTATTCTAGTAGGTGCTTCAAGACTACCAAGCCCAGTAACTGCTTTTTCCAGTGCCGCATTTCTTGTCCAAAAATAAACTTTTTAACGGTGTCCCACACCCTGCAGTTAAAAGAAATAAATAAGTTGCTGTTAAAATGTTGTCTATAATTTTATCCATATCTATTTGCCCATTTGAGTCTAATTTTATGTCATTATCAAATTCAATTTTTCGTATTTTTTACTTTTTTCCAACGAGCACCTCTCCCACGTCCCCCTAACTCCACCACCCCATCGACTTTCAATTGTGCAAGAACATTTTTTATGAGCTGAGTACTTATGGAAGGAGATAAATGCTCAATGTCTGATGAGGAAAAATCTGAGACCTGCTGTAAAATAATATTTTTTTAATATCTGTTTTCGCTTCCGAAGCAGTAAGATCAGGAGCTAATTGAACTTTATCTGCCAGATCATTATAGGCTTATGTATCTATCAACGTAATTGATTGATTCCAATTTCTCAATTTGAAATTTGTGATAATCGTTTATAGTTTTATTAATAACTCGGATGATTAAAGCATAATCACCTGTGGTTTCATTATTTTTATCCGGCCAATTCTCCAAAAAAGAATAAGCTTCAAATCAATATTTTATTTCTAAGTTAACGAATCTATGAAATATCAATATTTTATACTTTCCCGAAAATCCCTCATTTGCATTTATTAGAAAAAATACAAAGGAGATAAGCTATGATTCATGTTTTAAGGTATACTGAGGAACTAGAGAAGGTGGGCTTTACCACTGAGCAGGCAAAAAAGTCTGTGCAATTATGGATGGATCTTATGGATCAAAATTTTGCAACGAAAGCGGATTTCAAAGAACACTACTTCATGACTAAAACTGATCTCAAGGAAGTTCAGAATGAAATGAAAGATCTTAAAAACGAGATTCAAACAGAAATGAAAGATCTTAAAAACGAGATTCAATCAGAAATGAAAGATCTAGAAAATAAACTTCAAACGAAAATAAAAGAGGTTGAGCACAATCTTACTGTCCGCTTAGGCATGATGCTTGCGGCAAGTGTTGGGATCATCTCGGCCATCGTTAGTTTAAAGCACTAATAATTGATCATCGCAATTTATAAATTTTCGCGTTAAGAATACTAAGTTATTTTGAGATTAAAATTCAAGAACTATTCCAAACAAGAATCTGACCATTGCTAAAGCAATGGTCAGATTAAAAAATTAGACTATTTTTTTTTCGTTTTATTGGCAGGAGCTTTTTTCACAGCAGCTTTCTTAGCTGGAGCCTTTTTCACAACAGCTTTCTTAACCGCAGCTTTTTTCACCGCAGCTTTCTTAACTGGAGCTTTTTTCGCAACAGCTTTCTTAACCGGAGCTTTTTTCACAGCAGCTTTCTTAACCGGAGCTTTTTCTACAACCTCATTTTTCATAGGAATAATTTTTTCAATTATTTTCTTTGCAGGAATAATTTCAACAACCTTAACTTTTTTCGTTATAATCGCCGGAACTTTTTTATCTATTTTTTTCTGTCCTTCACTCTCCGGTGTCTCAGACAACAACAACTGATATTCGTGAACTAATGTATTATAGAACTCATACGATTCTTCAGGTTTTAAAGTTTCAAATTGAACTTTAAATTTTAACCATACACTTTCATTTTTATTTTTAATCAGATTAAGAACGTATGCACATTTTTGAACGTAATTCACTTT
>JAURXW010000380.1 GCA_030654205.1 Bacteriovorax sp. | reverse complement strand
TTCCAACATTTTTAATAGCGATATCATAAAGTGGTTTAACAATATCAGTAGGGAGGTCTTCTGGTTCACAGCTGATGTTTGGCCATCCGTAAGCTGTTCTTTCTTCTTGTGAAAGACGATTCATACTCGAGCACCATTCTTGTATATTTAATTGTGCCATCCCACAAGAATAGTTTCCACCATCTGGAGAAACACCAAGGGATGATAATAATGATTCCTGTTTCATGGCCCCTATTAAAATTTGTGGAGGAATTCCATATTTTAAACTAGCAGCCTGAACGGCATCAAGTTTTTCTTGTACATGTTGAGCGCCATCTACAACCATCCATGCCTGTTCTAATGTCGCAGGAGAAAAACTACCAGATTTAACTTGCTCTCTGCGAAGTACTTCTAAGTTTCTACATAATTTTAAATCAGCTGCTTTATTATTTTTCCAATCTTTCATTTCCTCAACTGAAGTTTCATCAGGAAAATCTGTTAGGAATTTTTCGACATGGCTTAGATCCAGGCAAGTCGTCCCTTTTGGTAAAATTTCTTCTGGGCATAAAACAGCGGGATTGTCCCATGAGATTGCCGCCATAGCAGGGAATGCATTGAATGAAAGTGAAATTGTTAAGCTTAAAAGGAAATAACTTTTCATGATGATTTCTCTTGATTTTAAAATTTGTAGATAGTGGGGCAAAAAATACAGAATTAGGTGTGATTTGGGAACGAGTGTGAAAAATATACTCACTTTCCAAGTAGTTATAATTTTGTTTGTTGCTTATTAATTTCCGATCATTAAACTTTATTTTTGGTAATGTTTGGAAATTTTGCTTAATAATATAAAGAATAAGTCGATGAAGGTCTGTGAAATTATTTAATATAGGAATAAGTATGTCTAAGACCAAATCGCTAACCTACCCTTTATATTTTTGCTTTTTCCTAGTGTCCTGTTCTAGTAATATGCCTCATAAAATGCCCGATACCGCCGTGAATCCAACCGTGCGAATTCCCAGTTCATCTGTAGATGAAGAAAATCTAAAAACTAGTTTTGATATAATGATGAGTTCAGCTGAACCTGAAAAAGAATTTTTATCTTACCTCGATCGCTTAAAGAGCATCTTTATAAGAGCTGAGGCAGGATTGGGAGATTTTGATAAAGAGCTTGATGATTCCGCCACTGGTGAAAATGGACTATCGTTTGAAAACTCAAAGTCATATAAGAAAATGATTGTTATGTGGGGAATTAGTCATCGTTTGCAGGATAAAATCCTATATCATTATTTAGCGCTCACAAATATGGCATACGATAAAAGTTTGAGTACTTATCAGCGTAAAACTGCAAAAAATATTTTGTTAAAATTTAAATCTAAATTAGATTCTAAAAATGCTATCGAAAAAATATCTTTTGATGAGCTTAAATCAAATTTAGTAAAGGCCATCATAGAAACTAAAGGACTATCAACAAAATCATTTTCTCCAGAAGAAGTTCCCGCAGTTTCATTTAAAGACGAGCAAGAGAAATTGTCTATTTTTAGACAAAATAGAGAGAAAATCCGATCTATGGGAAAACACGAACAGGTTGTTAACGATGAACTCAATCAGGTAATTGAAGGAGAGTCGGATAAGTTACAAATCATTGACCAAAAAGGGCGTGAGCCTCAGCAGGCCGATTTAAAATTTTATTCAAGTATTGGTCCAAACGGAAACATCATGGGACTTATTTTTCCTAAAAATGTATGGGCGCTTACTTATGACGATGGACCAAATCCTGTGCATACTCCGGCCATTGTTAAAAATTTAAACGAACTTGGAATTAAGGCAACTTTCTTCTGGCTTGCAGAAAATGTTATTCGTTATCAAAGCATAGTTGACCTAGTCAAAGACAATGGAATGCCCCGAGAAAATCACTCTTGGAGTCATGCTCAGTTACCAAAATTAAATGAGGTACAACTTAAAAAGGAAATAATTCAATCCACAGAAGTTGAAACAAAAGCCTATGGAGAAAAACCTAAGTTTTTTAGATGTCCCTATGGTGCAGGTAATTCAGTGCCCCGAGTTCGTCAAATGATTGCCGATTTAAATATGATTCATGTATTTTGGAATGTTGATACACTTGATTGGCATGATAAGGACCCTGATTCAATCTTGGCAAGGGCCCAAAAGCAGATGAAAGCCGCTGGTCACGGTGTTATTCTTTTTCATGATATTCATCCTCAATCCGTTATTGCTTCTAAGAAATTAGTGGAATGGACGAAAACAATAAAGGGTTCTGAAAACGAAATTCGCTGGGTAACAATTCCGGAAATTGTAACTGAGATGAATGGAGCTGCAAAATAAAATTCGTATTAATTGTACTATTTATTTTATCGTCATGCTCAACTTCTCAAGTTGAAAAGTTGAGTATTGATAAAATTCACCAACATGATGCTGCAGCTAATTTGCTAATGATGCTGGCCGATCAAGAAAAGGATTTAATAAATAATTGCCAAATTTCAGCCAGTGAGTCATTGGATTTACTTCAGCCTTTACATGCATTAATTGATGAAGACATTAAGGCCGGACCTCATATAATAGCAACTAATTTGGCAACAAATTGCAAGGCCAATTGTCATTGTGGTATTTATTCAGATTTAGCTTCTAATACAATTATGAAAAATCTTTTTTTCAAAAAAGCTCAAGAAATGTCTAGGGCCGAATTAATTACTTGTGCTAATAAAGCAGCAGAGTGGTTTTGTTCAAGTGATCTACTGGTCGAGCTCCGGTCTGAAATAAGGACAATTAATGAAGTTGTTCCCAATGCTCAATAGCCATAGTTTAATTCTATAAGACTTGCTTTGATTCCAAAAAAACATCAATTTAGATAGTTTTATCACATGTAATTTTTACATTCCTAATCCACATAACTTGTTAAGCTGTCTTGAATAGAGATAAGAAAAACAGGTATATCTTAGTTTTTTCTAAAGGGGTGACGAGTGAATAAAATAAATATTATGTCGATGCTTTTGGTAACAAGTATTTTAACTTTTCCAATTTTACATGCTGATGAGCAAATTCCAAGTCCATCTCCAACTGTATATAACGATCAAGCTTTTTATTATATATCTAGCAATAGTGTAAAAGTACGCTCCTCTGTTGATAGTACGGGGAAGGTTTTAGGCGAGCTAAGTTTAAACGACA
>JAURXW010000499.1 GCA_030654205.1 Bacteriovorax sp. | reverse complement strand
TTGGCCATCGAAAGAGATCGATCGGCCATGTTAAAAAAAGAAAGTGAAGAGGAAATTCAAAACCAAAGAACGAATGCACTAAATTCTTTAAAATGTGCTTCCCTAGGGGAAATGGCAAAAAATATATCGCACGAAATTAATGGACCTCTCGCCGTTATTTTAGGCAGTGTTCATCAAATGAATCGAATCATGGATCAAGAAAGCACAAATACAGAAAAATTAAAAATTTATACTGCTAGACTTGATCGATCTGTCATAAGAATAGAAAAAATAGTAAAAGGACTACATTCAATTACTCGTGAAACATCAGATGATCCATTTATCCATGTTCAAATTAATTCCGTTATTGATGAGGCACTTTCATTTTTTCATGAGCGGTTTCTAAGTCATAATATTAAAATTAATTTAAGTGGCGATTTAGAAGCAATTTTTGAATGCCGTAATACTCAAATAACCCAAGTTTTAGTTAGTCTGCTTAACAATTCTTTTGAGGCAATTGTGGGGAGCGAGAATCCATGGATTCAGGTAGATACTGCATTGTTTGGAAATAATATCAGAATAGAAATTACTGATAGTGGACCTGGAATTTCTTCGGAGATAGCTGAAAAAATAATGATTCCTTTGTTTACTACAAAAGTATTGGCTAAAGCAACAGGCTTGGGCCTATCTATTTCACAGGCTTTTGTTGAAGAACATTCTGGAAAAATCTGGTATGATCAAAAATGTCAGCATACTCGATTTGTTATAGAATTGCCAATTGAGCAGATGCCTTCCTTAAAACAAGTAGCATAAAAATGAACGAGACAATTCCTTTAATTAATTTTCCTGAAGGGAAAATTCCTGAAATTAATCTAATCCGAGATGTTAGTAAGCATTTAAAGCGTGGTCACCGTTGGATTTTTGCTGATTGTTTTGATCAAAAAGAGCGCCATCATGAAGGATTTTCAATTTTAAAATCTAGAAATGAAATTTTAGCTTTTGGAATTGTACAACCTGATACCCAGCTTCGCTTCAGAGTTTTATGTCTTGGAGAAGAGCCATTTGTTAGAAATAATAATCTTTTTTATACCATTAACCTTTGGAGCGAGCTTCAGTGGAAAAAAGCTATTGAAATAAGAAAAAATTTTGCCAATGAGTTCACCAATAGTTTTAGATTGATCAATGGTGAAGGTGATGGAATGCCTGGGCTTATTATTGATATTTACGATGATACGGCCGTTATTAAGCATGATCATGAAGCTGTTGAAAAATTTTGGAATCACCAGGGAATTGCTGCAAAACTAGTGAGTGATTTTCCTCATCTCAAAACGGTTTATTACAAAAGAAGAAATGACGATGAAGTAAAAGGAATTGATATTTTAGGACATCTCAAAGAGGAAGTAATATTTAAAGAAAATGGAAGTCTCTTTGCCACTAATATTAGGGATGCAGCTAAGACGGGTTTTTTCCTAGATCAACGAGATAATCGAAAACTAATTGGACAATTATCAAATCAAAAAAGTGTTTTGAACCTCTTTAGTTATACTGCAGGCTTCTCAGTCTTTGCCGCCAAAGGTGGAGCTCGTGAGGTCACAAGTGTTGATATCGCCAAGGCCGCGACATTGGCGGCCGGAAGAAAGTTAGAAGTGAATAATTAAAAAAATAAGCATGAGGCCAATGCTCAAGATGCTTTTGAATTTATTGATGAACGTATAAAAGGCAAATCAAAATGGGACATGGTTATCACAGATCCACCTAGCTTTGCTCCTAATCAAAAATCAGTTGAAACGGCAGTAGAGGCATATATTAAAATTTTTTCTCAATCGCTAAAATTGGTTAATCCCAATGGCATGTTTGCCGCAAGCTCGTGCTCAAGCCATATAAGTACCGATAAATTTTTAGAAATTTGTCGAGAATCATTTTCAAAAAATAGAAAACGCGGCACTCTTGTGTATTTTGGAGGACAGCCTTTTGATCATCCTTATCCGATTGCAATGGAAGAGTTACGCTATTTAAAATTCGCACTGTTTAGGGTTGATTAATTTGTGTGAATAAGGCTTCGTCCTTTTTGCTCTAGGCCCTGGATTTCTCTTTTTAGGGCAAGTAGATAATCTTTTATTTTAATTAATTCTTCTTTTTTTGAAAGATCTTGAGCGGCTTGAGGATTTAAATCTTTTATTTTTTCTTCAATTTCAGTTACCTGATCATTTTTCTCGTATACTTTTTTCCCAATTAAAAACTTTTCATGAAAAAGCTCTTCTTTATCTAGAGGACAAAAACTTTTATAAAGATCACCTTTTCGGCCCATTTCAAATCCATGAAAAGTAGTGCAAAAGTCACTCCAGCCCATATTAAAGCCAGTTTGATAAGCTTGCAGATCAACGCTTGATTCTCCAGTGGTACAGACTCTTCTGAGCTCGTCTGCAAGGGAGCTTAGACCGTGCTTGCCATGATCAAGCCCAAAAGCATTCATGTCTTTTTTACAATCATTTTTTGAGATTACAGAAGAGCAAGATGTTGTGAGTATAAGTACAAATATCGCTAAAGAAATAGGTAAGATTTTTTTCATGTTGAATATTATACCTCCAAAGTAAGGAGGGCGGCAAAAAATGCTATGAAAGTTTTGCCTCTTTAATTTTTGTTTGAATGCCTGAAAATAGAAGGATGGTAAATACAAAATTAAAAGAGTCCAGACCATCAAAAGAAACTACTAAAGAAAACTTCGGTTATCCGAAATTTAAAGAGATTGATGGAAGTCATCCCTTTAAATCGGCCGTACCAGAAGCAGTAGTTGAATATCAAGTCCGAAGTAGACATGGAGGCCAAGTTGCTTTCTTCAACTTTGAGCTCGCCCGTGAGCTAGGACTTATTCCGGAGAATCATCCTCCCGAATTAACCAAAGAATTAAAAGAAGAAATTCTTCACACATTCAGTATCGTTATTATTAACGAATATGACTTGATGAATAATTTTAATTTTCCAAAAGAAGAAATAAGACCAAAAACATATATGGCCACGCGCTATTTACAACTTCAGCATCCTTGTAAAAAAGGAACAACATCAGGTGATGGGCGAAGTATTTGGAATGGCCAAATTACTAATAAAGGAAAATCTTACGATGTTTCAAGTTGTGGAACTGGAGCAACTAAATTAAGTCCGGCCTGCAATATCAATAAAAAATTCTATCAGACAGGGGACCCAACTGTTTCTTATGGTTGTGGTTATTCAGAAAAAGATGAAGGATTAAGTTCTTTATTTTTTAGTGAAGTACTTGCAAAAAATGGTTTGGAAACTGAAAGAGTTTTGACCATCATTGAATTTCCTAAAGGACTTGCAATCAATGTTCGCGTACATGAAAACTTATTGCGCCCATCACACATGTTTAATCATCTAAAACAAAACAATCTACCAACTTTAAAAAGAGTAGTGGATTATTATATTGAACGCCAAATAAAAAATAAAGTTTGGAAGAACGTACCAACAGATCCTAAATCATATTACGATTATTTTTTGATGAAAGTGGTTGAAACTTTTTCACAAATGTCAGCAAACTTTGAAGACCAGTATATTTTTTGTTGGCTAGATTGGGATGGAGACAATATTTTAATGGATGGAGGCATCATTGATTATGGCTCTATAAGACAATTTGGACTTTATCATCATGAATATCGTTACGATGATGTTCAACGTTGGTCAACTTCCATAAAAGAACAAAAGCAAAAGGCCCGGTACATAGTTCAAACCTTTGCCCAAATTGTTGATTATATAAAATACGAAAAAAAGAAATCGATTGATGATTTTAAAAACCATCATGCGATGCAAACATTTGATAAACGTTTTTTAGATTATAAAAGTTATAATATTTTAGTGAAAATCGGCTTTAATGCAAAATACACCGAAATATTATTAGAAAATTGTCGTAAGGAAGTTGAAGATTTTCGTTCAGACTTTACTTATTTTGAGATGGCCAAATCAGTGAAAGGTCCTAAGAAAGTTCCAGATGGCATTAACTGGAATGCAATTTTTTGTATGCGAGATATTTTACGGGAGCTTCCACAAATATTTTTGTCTCGTGGAATAAATGGCAGCGTAAACCAAGCCGAATTTCTGGATATTATTAAATCAAGCTATGCCACCAAAGCAGATTTAAAAAGATCACTTCGACGTGACTTAAAAATTAAAAGCTTTCAAAAAAATTATATTAAATTAATAAATTTAGTTTCCAAAAAAACTAAAGAAGCTCCTGAAAAAGTGTTGTTAGATGTTTCAATGAGATCATCAGTTATCAATAAATACGACCGGGTGACAGGGGATTCTATTTCGACAATAGTAGAAAAAGTAATGTCGAAAAAGCCAAAACTCTCAGCTGAGGAAATTGCTTTAATTCTCAAAGAATTTACTGAGTGTCAAAATTTAAATCCTGATAAAGAGCGCAGACCTTCAAATTTTGAAAGTCAAAAAGAGCAATCTCCAATAGTAAAAGGAATGCTTCAGATCGTGAGAGAGTTTAGAGACGGAATATGAAATTAGTTTTATATTCTGGGGGTGATGAAGAAGGAAATCGTTTTCTTAATCTACGGGCCCTTGAACTAACTCATGTAACTTCACCAAAGCTTACTTTTATTCCTTCAAGCTCGCACGATGCTGAAGACGATTTTAGATTTTTTGTTGATGAATTCTCAGAGTTTGGTATTCAGCGTTTTATGCTATTTTGTGTCGATACTCCTTACACCAAAACTATTTTACAAGAAGTGCTCAAGAGCGATCTGATTTTTTTAGGTGGGGGTAATACTTTTTATTTTTTGAAACATTTAAAAAAAGCTGGAATGTTTGAACATTTTAAAAAGTTTTTAAAGCGTGGGGGAGTCCTTTGTGGATTATCTGCCGGGGCAATTGTCTTTACACCTCATGTTCACACCGCAAGTTTTCCTCATTTTGACCGTGATGATAATCCATTTGATATGAAAAATCTCTCGGCCATGAGGCTTGTTAATTTTGAATTTTTTCCACATTATAAAAATTCAAAACGTTACGATGCCGAACTACTTCGCCATTCTAAAAAGTCAAAAAGGCCACTCTATGCCTGTCCGGATGGAGGAGGTATAATTGTTGAGGGTGATCAAATCACTTTTTCGGGTAAATGCTCGCAGTTTTATCAAGGAAAGAAGCTCGTTCTTTCGCAATATAAACAGGCCTAGGGATTATGAAATTTTCGAAGGTCTCGACCAAACAAATATTAACACTAATATTAAAATAGTTATCACACTTACTTTTAGTACAATTGCGATATTCAAATATGGCAACTGAAATATTATTACCAAGCTAAGCATGACCGTTGCTAGTATTTTTGCCTTCAGGCCAATAACACCATTTTGTTCCCAGGCCTTTACAGGTGGACCAAGATATTTATGATTTAAAATCCAAAAATGAAGTTTCTGACTTGATTTTGAATAACAAAATACGGCCAATAGTAAAAATGGAGTTGTTGGAAGGATAGGAAGAAAAGCACCTATTATTCCTAATGACAAAAATAAATGTCCAAGAAGAAGTAAACTGAGTTTTTTCATATAAGTTTATGCATCAAAATAACTTTCAATATTATTTTTAAGTTCTTTGTAAAATGGTTCAAAGAAATCGAGTTGGGCCACTGTTTTTCTCGTAATCAAAGAAATGGTTCGATTCACTTTTAATTTTTTATAGGATTCCTTTTTTACATTTAATTCTTTAATTAGTCCAAGCGGAATTAATCCATTACCCAATCCAACTTTAGTCATTTGATAAACGGCCATAAAGGATTCAACATAAATGACATTATTAGAAAATAGCTGTGGATGCTCTTTTTTTAAAATATTTCCGACATTTTTCCATGTGGCCGAGTTTTCTTCAATAGTAATTAGAGGCAAAGTTTTGCTTGGTTTATTTCTAAATTCAGAATGAAGGAGTACTAGCGGCTCATCTATTAAATGTGCCGAATAAAGATCTTTGCGATTTTCTTCAAAGGTACAAATTCCTAATTGATATTTTCCAAGGGAGATATTTTCTAAAAGCATTAAACTTCTATGCACATGAAAATCTAGTTTTAATCCTGGAAGGCTTTTTAAGGTTTCGCTCACCACAAACGGTCCAAAGGATCCCGCGATAGAATCGGATAATCCAAGGGCAAAGAAAGAGAGGTGTGATCTCTCTGAATTAAGTGTAAGGTTTTTTAACTCGATTATAAGCGGGCGAGCTTTACTTAAAAATTGGTAGCCATCCTGGGTCAAGCGAACTCTTCTACCGTCGGGTTCTACAAGTTTAATATTAAGCTCTACTTGAAGTGACTGTATTCTCTTGCTTACGGCCGACTGAGTAAGGCGCAGCCGTGTCGCGGCTTCACTAACAGTGCCGTATTTCTCTAATGCAATTAGTGCTTCTATTCCATCCAACATATTCCTAATACTACTATATAATATTCAATTTATTCAATTTATTAATAGATAAAAAAAGGCGATAATAACTATAAGAAAAAAGTCACAGTTAATTTATCGGATAAGACACGAAAAACCCCCAGTGACGTTTATTTTTAATAGATTTATAATAAACAGAATCTTTTTTGAACATTATTTAACCCCGATTTGCAAAAGGAGCTTTATGAGCAAGGTAAAAAAAACACTGACAGTTGGTAGCAAGAGCTACAGCTACTACAGCTTAAATGAAGCCAAAAATTTAGGCTTAACTGATATTGATAAACTTCCAAAGTCGTTAAAAGTTTTATTAGAAAATTTGCTACGCCATGAAAATGGAAAAGATGTTACTTTTGAAGACGCCAAAGCAATTAATGAATGGGCCAAAACGCAAAAATCTGATCGTGAAATTGCTTATTATCCAGCTCGAGTTTTAATGCAAGATTTTACAGGGGTTCCTGCTGTTGTTGACTTAGCGGCAATGAGAGAAGCGATGAAAAAAATTGGAGGAGATCCAAAAAAAATTAATCCGCTTATTCCCGTTGATTTAGTTATCGATCACTCTGTTGCAGTTGATTTTTTTGGGAAAGCAGATTCGTTTGAAAAAAACGTCGCACTTGAATATGAAAGAAATAAGGAGCGCTATACATTTTTGAAATGGGGCCAGAAAGCTTTTAAAAATTTTAGAGTTGTTCCTCCTGGAACAGGAATTTGTCACCAGGTTAACTTAGAGTATTTGGCCCAAACTGTTTGGACTAAAACTGAAAATGGTGAAACAACTGCTTATCCTGATACATGTGTTGGAACTGACTCACATACAACGATGATTAACGGACTCTCAGTTTTAGGATGGGGAGTTGGCGGAATTGAAGCCGAGGCGGCGATGCTTGGTCAATCAGTAACAATGACTGTTCCAGAAGTTGTAGGTTTTAAATTAACTGGAAAGGTTAATGAAGGTATTACTGCAACAGATATCGTTTTAACAGTCACTCAAATGTTGCGTAAACACGGTGTCGTTGAAAAATTCGTTGAGTTTTACGGGGCAGGAGTAAAGGTTTTATCATTGGCCGATAGAGCAACAATTGCTAACATGGCTCCAGAATATGGAGCTACTTGTGGCTTTTTTCCTGTTGATGAAAAAACAATTGAGTATTTAAGATTTACTGGTCGTAGTGATGAACAAGTTGCTTTAGTTGAAGCTTATTCTAAAGAACAAGGTCTTTGGTTAAATGCTGGAGATGCTGATCCAGTTTTTACTTCAACACTTCAATTGGATTTAAGCACTGTCGTATCATGTATTTCAGGACCAAAACGTCCTCAAGATAGAATTGAATTAACAGCAGCCTCAGATGCTTTTGGAAAAGAGTTAGTAGGATCATTTAAAATTAATCCTGAAGCTTTAAACACTGAATTTGCTGTTGATGGTGCCGATTACAAACTTAAACACGGTGCTGTTGCAATTGCGACTATTACATCTTGTACGAATACTTCAAATCCTTCAGTCATGATCGCAGCGGGTCTTGTTGCCAAAAAAGCACGAGCTCTAGGATTACAATCTAAGCCATGGGTTAAAACTGCACTTTCCCCTGGATCAAAAGTTGTTACAGATTATTTGGTTGAATCTGGATTGCAACATTCATTAGATGAATTGGGATTCACTTTGACAGGTTATGGCTGTATGTCTTGTATTGGAAATTCAGGACCGCTTCCAGCGCCGATTTCTAAATCAATTAATGCAAATAATTTAGTCGTGACTTCAGTGCTTTCTGGAAATAGAAATTTTGAAGGAAGAATAAATCCAGATGTTAAAGCTAATTATCTTGCTTCTCCACCTTTAGTTATCGCTTATGCTATTGCTGGAAATGTAAATGTTAATTTAACTAAAGATCCAATTGGCAAAACTAAAGACGGAAAAGATATTTTCCTAAAAGATATCTGGCCTACACACGAAGAAATTAATGCTGTTTTAATGAGTAAATTAACAAGTGAAATGTTTAAAAAACGTTATGCAAACGTTTTCGATGGGGACTCTCACTGGCAGGCGATTAAAACTAGTGTTGGTGAATTCTTCGATTGGGAACCAGACTCAACTTATATTAGAAATCCAACCTTTTTTGAAAATATTACAGGTGGA
>JAURXW010000495.1 GCA_030654205.1 Bacteriovorax sp. | reverse complement strand
TATACTTTAAAGCGCCCCGAAGTTGGCACGTAATAAACATTGCCAATGAGTTCACGAATATTGTCGACACTATTATTTGAGGCACCATCAATCTCTATAACGTTCATGGATGTTTCTGTATCAAAATCTAAGCAGGAACGGCACTCGTTGCAGGCGTTCCCATCAGAACTTAGCTTTTCACAGCGTATAGCTTTAGAAAATATCCTGGCAACAGAAGTTTTACCAACTCCGCGAGTTCCAACCAACATGTAGGCATGACCAATCTTGTTAGTTTGGATGGCATTTTGAAGCGCACGGGTAACGTGGCTTTGCCCAATGACTTCTTGGAATTTTTTAGGGCGCCACTTCCTGGCCAGTACTTGATAAGACATCATTATCCTTGGAAATTTTCCTTAGTATAAAAGGTAATGAATTTGGAGGAATTAGTAAATTGAATTGAAGCGGCAGTTAGGAAAGTATGCACAAAGCAGTGACAGTTACCGTTGCTTCCTTCCGGACCTGGCGGGGTTGGCCGCACGTACCTTTGCCACTCCCTAACTACCAATTGCATACTATTAATCCAGGACGACAGTGTCAAGTTAACTCTAGCTGGAAATACTCTAGACTCCAGATAACAAACTTGATTTAATTGCTGAGTTTTATTAATTTACTGGAGAATATTTATGAAAAAAATCATCATTATGACGCTACTTGCACTTTCAATTTCTGCCTTTGGAGCAGTTAAAACATATCAAGTTACAGGTCCAGTTTTAGAAATGACTGATTCGACCATTGTTGTGCAAAAAGGAAAAGAAAAATGGGAAATTAGTAAGGATGCATCAGCATTAGTAAAAGGGGAGTTGAAAGTTGGGTCAAAAGTTACAATTGAATACTTTATGACTGCTAAGTCGATTGAAGCAAAAGAAGATAAAAAAGCAAAAAAATAACAATGAATTTTTATGGGGGCTAACGGTAAGCCCCCATAGAGTGCTTATTTTAATCTATAACTTGAATATTAACGGCTTCGGCTTCTCCGACTTCGACCTCGTCAACAACGCTTACTTCACCTCTTGAATTGGTCTGAAGTACAGGTGCATAAATATCTTTGGACTCTTCGTCGACGGCCAATTCGATAAAATCATTTGAAAAAGTTAGCACCTTAGTTCGAAAATAAAGATCTCTAACATATGGTATTACCAATTCATCAATTCCATTATTAGTTTGTAAAAATGCTTGATTATTTTTATTCAAGTAAATGCATTGGGCCACTTCTGTTCTTTTTAGAAGCGTGAATTCAAGTTCTAATTTTTGCGTTTCCTTTACAACACTCCAGCCTGCTTTTAAAATCGGATCTGCGTCGATTTTTTTAGTCAATGGGCCTCGGTTAATATCGTAATAAGTGATAATAAATTTTTCTGGACATTGATTTGGATTAACAAAGGCAAATAACGATGTTGCTTGCAGGATGAAATAAAGAGCTATTATTATTTTCACTTGGCTTCCTTTGTTACAATTTTTCATTGTTTACGGCCTTAGATGTGAAAAGTCCAATTAGAGATTAATGAATAGATTTTTGGTATTTTTTAAATGGCGGAGAACATGGGATTCGAACCCACGATACGCTTTCACGTATACTCCCTTTCCAAGGGAGCGCCATAGACCACTCAGCCAATTCTCCGTATTATTGCCAAAAAAAATATCATAAAAATGAACACTTCTACTAGAACTTATTATAGTTAGATCTTTTCTCGCGAAAAAAAGTGGAAAGAAGCTTTGAGCATTCAAAGTGTCGAAGACCGCCAACGACTGGGAACGAATGGTTTAATTTATGATCTTTATAAAAATTATAATTTAAACTAAGGGAGCCTCCCTTGGGATCGTATGCTCCAAAATATAGCGTTCCTATTCGAGCTTGAATCATCGCACTGAGACACATTGGACACGGCTCAAGAGTTACATAAACTGAGCAATCTATAAGTCGCCAGTTATTTAATTTTTTAGCTGCTTGGGTAATCGCCAGTACTTCTGCGTGACCGCAAGGATTGTGATTTTTTTCTTTCATATTATGGGCCCTAGATAAAATGGCACCATTTGCATCGACTACAACTGCCCCTATAGGGACTTCATCAAGCTTGTAGGCTTTATCTGCTTCAATTAAAGCTTCGTCCATTAACCAGAGTTGATCTTTAAAATTTGTATTAGACATGAGCGAACTTCAGTTTGCGCTTACTGTGTTTATCTTTTTTCCAAAGCCGGAATAATTGTATATAGCGTTTTTTATTTGAACGACTGTCGAATTTAAACTGCACTCCATAAATAAGTGGTCGGCCAATTAAATCTCTTCGTTTACTCATGATTTGTCCACGAAGTGTAACAGAAACATCGTCGACTTTTGTATGCAGTATTATTTCATCACCCAGTTTTAATTCTTCAAAAAGCGCCACACAACCAGCGAGTCTTCTTAAGTCAGTAAGCCTGGCTACATATTCTGCTTCTAATACCTTGACTGTTATTTTTAAATCGTCTCGATATCGAAAATCATATTCCCACCAACTTACTCTTGGGTAATAAATAGGAGAAGAGAGAATATACATTTTTAATATTAGGATAAGCGTTGAAATTAAATAAAGAATTCCAATGTGAAAATGATGTTGCACAAAAAACTGCTCATTTATTTTAAATAGCATATATACAAAAAGAATTGCTGAAAATGACCAATAGGTATAGTAACGATGTTTTATTGTTTTATAATAAGGTGTGGATAAGTACAGAAAAAAAGCTAGCCGTAAACCAAGTCTAAACTTAGGTCCAGCAACAATCTCAGTCATAATGGCCAAATGAATAAAGAAAAAAAATGCTTTTAATAAAAACTTGATCGTTTTAGTTTCTGTCTTAAAGTTATGTTCAATACTATCCATATTTTCTGATTATCGTTCTTTTTTGAATTTAATCAACGGTGAGCAAGACACAATCTTAACAATTAAATACTTGATTTTTTGTATCAATTGTTAAATCATTTTCCCATTAGATTAATTTAAAGGAGATCTGTTATGAAAATTCTTATCCCTACGTTGTTGCTATTAAGCTCAACTGTAATGGCCGCTGACCTAAAGTTTAATGCTGAAGGACGCTTTGATTATGCCAATTCTACAGTTAAACACGAGCAAGTAACTACAACTAATAATTACGAAGAAAAAAGAGGAGAATTTACTTCTAACGCTCTTCGTTTGAATGCAGTTGCAACTTTTTCTGAAAATTTACTTTTCAGAATGAGATACAGATTTTCTACTGCTCAAGAAGCAGTAACAAAGAACCGTGATCTTTCATTCCAAAACGTAGATTTTTTCTATGTTGATCACAAAACTGAATTTTTAACTGCTCGCTTAGGTAAATCCAACCAAGCTGATTCTCTAGGTAGAGAATTTTATGTTGCTGGAACAGATTACCCAACGACTTTTACAACTAGTTATACTTCATCAAATTCAGCTGTATATAATGCAGTAAAAGCTGATGCAGATTTGTACCATGTTGGTGCAACTCTTATGTTTAACCAAATTCCAAACAGCACATTATCAATTGCTGCTTTTAATCCACAAAAGACTACAACTTATACTGATGGTGCCGCTGCTACTAATGACGCCAAAAACTCTAAGTTTGGTTTAGGTTTCTATTACAACGGTTCTTTCATGGAAAAAATGCTCCAGCCAACTCTTGGTTATACAACTTTTTCAATTGCTCCTGAAACAGACACAACTGCTGCAAACACAACTGAAGGAACTCATAAGTTAATGTCTGTTGGTATTAGATCTGAAATTGTAGGAATGGTTGTAGATTTGGATTGGAAACAATATAAAAAAGCTAACGTTGCTGTTGTTAATGCTACTTCTAATGCTGACAAAACAACTTCAATTTGGGCCAATGTTGCTTATACTTGGGATAACTTAACTCCATTCGTTAACTATATTAACGATAAGTATACAAAATCAGCTGACGCAACAGTTGCTTACAAAAGAAATGCAATCTCTGCTGGTTTAATGATTAAACCAATTAAAGATCTTAATTTCAGATACCACTTAACTTATACTAATGATGTTAAGAAACTTGATGCTGCTACATCTGGCGACAAGAAAGTTACGGCTAATCAAATTGCTGCTGGTATTAAATTCGATATCTAGTTAAATAAAGAATTTATCTCATAATAAAGGGCCATCGTAAGATGGCCTTTTTTATTTTCCTAACATAAATCTAACGATACAAATTCTACAAACTTTCATAAGATCGACTCAATGTTATTCATGTACTCAGAGAGGTTTTACATGTTAAAAAAATTGCTTATGTTTCTTCTTATGTCTATGTCTCTTAGCCTTTTTGCTGCTCAAAAGATTAATGGTGCAGGTGCTACATTTCCTTATCCAATTTATTCAAAGTGGTTCTCGGAATATCAAAAAACTCACCCTGATGTCGAATTTAACTATCAATCAATCGGAAGCGGTGGAGGAATTAAACAAGTTCTCGCTCAAACCGTAGACTTTGGTGCTACTGATGCTCCAATGACTGATGAAGAATTAAAAACTGCTAAAACTCCAATTCGTCATATTCCAACTGTTTTAGGCGCCGTCACTGTTGCTTACAATGTTAAAGGAATTACTGGTGAATTAAAATTAGATGGTGAAACACTTTCAAATATTTTTCTTGGAAAAATTACAAAGTGGAATGATGCCGCTATCGTGAAATTAAATCCAAAAACTAAACTTCCAGCTACGGATGTATTAGTTGTAAGAAGATCAGATGGATCAGGAACAACTGCAGTATTTTCTACTTTCCTTGCTGATGTTTCTACTGAGTGGAAAGAAAAAGTTGGAGCTGGAAAAAACATTAACTGGCCAGCAGGAATTGGCGCCAAGGGTAACGAAGGTGTTACTGCCATGGTTGCACAAACAGACGGTGCAGTTGGATATGTTGAACTTGCTTATGCAATTAGCAGTAATCTTTCAACAGCATCTATTAAAAACAAAAAAGGGGAATTCGTTTCAGCTTCAGTTGATTCAATTTCAAAATCTGCAGCAGCGGTAAAAGACGTAAGCGGAGATTTGCGTATCTCTGTTATCAATGCGGACGGAAAAGGTGTTTATCCAATTTCTTCATTCACATGGATTCTACTTCCAGAAAATGCAGCATCAGCTCCATTAAAAGAAGTTAGAGCATTTTTAGGATGGGCTTTAAAAGACGGACAAAAATTTGCATCTGAACTTCACTACGCTCCATTGCCATTAAAAATGGCGGCTGCCTTAGTTAAAACAATTAAATAATTCTCTCAGGGAATTTTTCTCACTCCTTGAAAGTGCCTGGATTTTTAAGCAATTAATAATCCGGGCATTTTTAACTAAAACCAAATTAGTTTTATCATCAGCAAAACCACAATAAACGTCAGCATCGGTCTAATAATTTTGGTGATATTCTTAGTCGCATAAGTGGCACCAAAATAAGATCCAACAATCATTCCAGTGGCCATAATAATCCCTTCTTCCCAATGAACATATCCATTATGCGAAAAAGTAATTAGAGCTGTTGTTGCGGAAAATGTATTTGCCATTTTTGAAATAGCGATTGAAAGGAGTAGTGGATATCCAGTTCCTAGAAATAATCCGAGAAACATAAATGTTCCTCCACCTGGCCCGAAAAAACCGTCATAAAAGCCACTGGCAAATGCGGATAAGAAAAATAAAGAGAAATGTGGTTTAACGAAATTTTCTTTTTGCTCAAAAAACCGATCTCTATTCCATACAATATATAAAATAACGGGACACATAATTAATAACAGATAACGAAAAAAATCTTTTGAAACATAAGGAGCTAATGAACTTCCTAGAAACGATCCGGCCGCACAAACTAAGCAAAATGATATACCATCTTTCCAACGTAAATGACCTTTTCTGGCGTAAACGATTAAAGCAATTAATGCCCCTACAGAACCAACGATCTTATTGGTTCCAATTGCATGTGCTCCAGGAGCAATGGCAATTGAAAGAGTGGGGAGAGAAATTAAACCACCGCCTCCAACAATGGAGTCTACCAGTCCGGTAAGAAGGCCCATAAAACTTAAGAGATAATTATTCATCTAGCTGAAGCTACATTGATTAATTCTATTTTTCAATTAGCATTAAAGAAACCAACAAACTCGAGATTTTTATGAATCAACTCGTACAGAATTTTATAGAATCGGCTAACTCAGCTATTCTTGGAAAAAAGCATGAATTAAAATTAGCACTATGCTGTTTTCTTTCTAATGGACACTTACTTATAGAGGATGTCCCTGGTGTTGGTAAAACTACTTTTGCTAAAACTATGGCTAAGCTCCTTGATTTATCTTTTTCTCGTATTCAGTTTACCAATGATCTTATGCCTTCAGATCTTTTAGGTATCCAGATTTATGATACCAAAGAACAGAAATTTAATTTAATTCCAGGGCCGATTTTTAATCAATTTATTTTAGCTGATGAACTTAACAGAGGGACTCCTAAAACTCAAAGTGCTTTGCTTGAGGCCATGGAAGAGCAACAAGTTACACTTGATGGACAAACCATATCTCTACCTTATCCTTTTTTTGTATTGGCGACTCAAAATCCACGGGCGCAAATTGGAACTCACCACTTACCTGAATCACAACTCGATCGATTTATGATGAAAATTAAAATTGGTTATCCGGAGCATAGTTTTGAAAAAAGTTTAATTTCAGAAGATTTGCATATAAAAAACTTCCAGCAACTTAAACCTATAATAAGCTCAACGGAACTTCGCTTGATTACTAATGAGATTAGTAAAGTAAACGTTAGTGATAAATTAATTGAGTACGTACTTTTATTATTAGAAAACTCAAGAAACAATAACTTATTACAAGGGCTCAGCCCAAGGGCAGGAAGAGATATTATTAAAGCGGCAAAATCCTGGGCCTTCATCGAAGGGCGAGACTATGTTTTACCTGACGATGTACAAGTAGTCCTTCCAGCTGTAGTTTCTCACCGGCTTGCTATATTGCAAGGTCAAAGCTTTGCAGAAGATTTAGAATTATCAAACTCTTTGATTAAACTTACTCATGTTGATTAATCTCAAAAAAGATTTCACAAAAAAAATGGCGACTCTTAGAAGAGAAGAGCAGCTATATATAGTTCCAACATTTGATGGTTTAAAATTACTTGTTTTAAATTTTATTTTACTCGTTGTTGGTTTAGTTTACGCTAACAACTATGTTCTTCTTTTTAACTTTGTTCTCTTTTGCTTGTTTTTGGGATCGATGTATTACACTCACTTCAATCTTCAAGGATTAAAATTAGTTAGTGCTAAGATATCTCCACTTTATACTAAGAGCTCAGGCATTCTAACATTACAATTTAATACTACCTCATCCTTAGGCCATTTTTTTTTACGTTTAAAAATTAACAATGCTCATATTTCAGTCATGGATCCACTTCAGATGTTTTCATTTAATTCATCCTCGAATTCCTCGCGTTCATTTAAAATTGATTTACCGATCATGGGGATAAAAAGAGGAGATTATAAACTTAATCGAATATGTATCGAAACCCTTTTCCCATTTCATTTATTTCGTTGTTTCGTATTTTATGATCCGGTCATTCACATTGTTGTATATCCAGAAAAAAAGAATTTGAACATTCACGATACTAAGTTATTAACTGAAGAAATTAATAACGAAGGTGATGATTTCATATTGCGAAATTTTCAAACTGGAGACTCCTTGAAACGAGTCCATTGGAAAAAACTCGCCCAAACAAATCAATGGTTTTCTAAAAACTTAATGACCCCAAAAGCCTCTCCAGTTCTTCTTTCTCTCATCCCGGAAGAGGTAAATATTAGCACCGAAAATCAATTATCATCCATCTGCTTCGCTCTTTGTGAATTACATTTTCAAAATATCCCCTAT
>JAURXW010000471.1 GCA_030654205.1 Bacteriovorax sp. | reverse complement strand
AAGTTCGGTTTCATAATTAATTTTAATTTGTTCACCATAATTTTCTAAAAGAATTTTAATTTTTAATCCGGCAAATTTCCAATCTGTACTCTGAACGTTATTTGCATTTATGCTCTTAAAAGGTATGTCGGCTCCTATCTGCATTTCAGCAGGCGTTAACGGACGTATTAAGCTTTGAGGCTCTGCTAAGGTACTCAGTTTTACTTTTTTTTGCGCTAACAACACCTGATTTTTTTGGACGATTTTTTCAAGCGGAATTGTAAGAAAGTCACTTAGGCTTCCGCTGACTTGCTCTAGGCCCAGTCGAATATCCTCTCCATCAAGTTGTTCTAATTGAATTAATTTTATTTTGACGGAATAATTTTTTTTAAGTTGCTGATTGTTTTTTTGTACTAAGTTTATTTTATATTTATCAACGAGATATTTTTTGAGTACTTCGCTCGGGGCTTCATTTTCAGGATAGAAGCATGAAATTTCTGAAAACTCAGCACTGCAGCTTATGGATTCCTTATAGTCTTCAAAAAAGGCCTTATAGACACTTGCAAAAATTTTATTTTTTAATTCATCCTTCAATTGGACTTCATCTAGAACGGCCTCTTTGTTTTGTTCGATTATTTTTTTGTAATCGAGGTATTGAGCATAGTTTTTTAATTCGCCGAAGAATTTGACATGGGGAATTAATATTTGAGATTCTAGTCCCAAGCTCGAAGATATCTCGGCGAGGTGCAGAAACTTTGCTTCCTGAAGCTTGGAGATGACAAAAATTTGGTATTTCTCTAGGGTTTTATCTTTATTCCACACCAGGATTTCAGAATGGCCTAACTGATTGCCCCTAAGGAGCAAATTTTTGCTCTTTTCATTAAGGCGATAGGTGATAACCTGTCTGTTACCAATATTGAATTTTTCCATTCCTTGTAGGTTGAGCTCTTTTGATTGGCCCCTTGCCAGGATGATATCGTGCTCAATGTTCTCTGCACTCACAGAAAAGGGAAGTAGGAATAAAAAACTTGTGCAAAGGTTTGTAAGTATTCCTTTGACACAAGAGCTTTTGATAGGTAAAAAATAGGGCTTAAACTTGTTATAAAGCGAAATATTGTATCTATATCTAGAGAGGAGTTGTCGAATGGTTTCAAGAACATGTGTTACTACAAACAAAAGATTAAGAAAGAAAAAAAATGCTGGAGCTAAGAGAAAAGCTGCTAATAGAAATAAAGGCACTACTCCTAAGTTCGCAATCCACGCTGCAAAATAATTTTTTAATAAATTGTTTATATAAATGCCGTCCTTTTTAGGACGGCTTTTTATTATGTGCTTCATTAATTTATCTCTCCCTTTATTTCAGATTGGTTTAAAAAAACCCCTAAAGAGTTCTTCACAACATATTGATTCATCTTTTTCACTATTAATTCACCATTAGCTTCCAAGCAGAGATGGATAATTGCCTCAGATTTTAATTCGCAAACAGTATGTGTGTTTTTTAAAGTAATGAGCTCTTTGGGGAGATGAAATTTTTTAGTGAGAATTGATTTTAAAAGCTCGCCTTCAGCAGTGGTTGCAAGGTTTTCAATTAAGACTACATCACGAGCAGATAATTGAGAGCAACTTAGTATGCTACAGCATAGGAGAAAATTTTTAAATATCAATTTCATAAAGTGACACTCGCTTGTTTTGTGGTTTTTTTATCGTTTGAGTAATTTTAAGTTCAGGTATAGCTATCATGGTATCTGGAGCGTCTTCACTAAGTTTAATGATTTGATCTTCAGGTATTTCAATTTTGAAACGTTGAATATTATCAAAGTCTTTATTACTAGCAGGAAGCATTTCATGTAGGTATGCCTTGGGAATAAGAATTTTTTTGGATTTATTAAGCAAGGTTATTGGCGTTTCCAATGCATCTGGGTTTATGTCAATTAAGACACTTAAGGGAACAATTATCATTTTAAAGTTCGGGTGAATCGTTTTTGAAATTTTAGCCAAAGCTTTAGGATGATTGTCATTAGGTCCAAATGATAAGCAAAGAGTAGCAATTAATAGATTTGTTGAAATTAAAGTTAGGAAAAATTTTAGTTTTTCTTTTTTCTTTGAGTCTCCCTTTCTTTTAATTTCTTCGTAAATTGTTCCATTCATTTTGAAAGTCCTTTTGTATTTTTAAATGTTGATTGGCATATGTTTTATGTATCGAAAAAAATCCACTTAGTATGGCGGTTATGACGATGCACCAGAGAAGCATTTCAAGTTCGACAAACCCAGAATTGGAATTTCTTGGGATAAAATTTTGGTAATGGGAAGAAAAGCATTTTGAATCTGAAATTCGCTTTTTAAACAAAATGATTTTTTTAAACGAATTCCTGATGGTTTTTTGTAATAAATATATGACCATTTATTTTGTCTCACGATAGTTGTTTCATCAATATTTGTGACAAGTGCCATATTAGATTGGGTCTGAAACGGTGTGTTTTTTAAATATGAAAGTGACTCGGGAAAATGGCAGTATTTATTATTGGCTAAATTTTTTAGATAAAAAAAATGCCGAATATTACGAGCAATTGTAAGGGCATTAAAAACCTCTATCGCCTGGGCCGTGGCAACGCCAGATGCTTGTGCAGCATAGGCCGTACTTAAAGACCAATTGAAAATAGATATTTCTTTAATATATTTTTCAGTCTGAATATTTAGGTATTGAAAACATAAATAACTATCTTTTCGATACAAGGCTTCTTTGTATTCAATTTTCATTTTGGATACATAAAATAAAAGTAAAAGGGCCAAAATTGAAGTCAGGACAGCTGCGGTTAATGAAATATTGCCTTTGTCACTTTGCAATTCTGCTTTAAGTTTTTGCTTTGTTTGATTTTCAAATTGGATTTGAATTTTTGTCAAGGCCTGATCTGATTTTATAAAGAGATCGGCCGTTTTCACGACCGACAAAATAACAAGACTGATGGCCAATAAATAATTAAGAATGATCATTTTATGTTTTCAACAATCGAGTGCTGCATAGTTTCGATGCGCTTTTTGACGACATCCCCGAAGCCTTTAACCGCTGTAATGCAAACTATGCCTACTAAACTGGATATAATGACGTACTCCATGACGCCTTGGCCTTTTTGATCAGCTAGTACTCGTTTTTTTAAAAAGTTCATTGTTCCCCCATGGCAATTTGTAAGTTTCACTCGGGAAATGCACGGTAGGCGCCAGCTGAAAAGGACTTCAAATTGGCGAAATACCATTAGTTGAGAAAAATAAGTGGTTTTCAAATTGAACCAAGGTAAAAAGTTGATTGCAGGAACTAAGCATTGCTATTAAAATTTATGTATGGATTCAAAAACAAAACTATATGTCTTTGCAAAAAAAGAAGTGGCCCTAATTTTCATTTTCATGATTTTGATAGCGATTACCTCGTTTGTCATGGGTGTGAAGATTGGAAAAAATTATTCTCTTGAGATGGCCGGAGTCACTCCGGAAGATCAAAAGAAAGTAGTGGAGCTGCTCTCCAATAAGGAAGAGGCCCTCGAAGATATTAAAAAAAATGCAGAAGCTCATACGGTAGAGAGCAGTGATATTGAACATAAATTGCAGGAAAAAATTACAGCGGAGTTTGGTGGCAATGGTAAAGCTACTCATGAAACTGCTGAGCCAACTCATTCGGCCAATATGTCGACAGAAAAACCCGCTCATGAGGCTTTAAGTAAAGATGGTCTAAGTGGAAAATTTACAATCCAACTTGGCAGTCATCGTACTCTCAAAGAAGCTGAAGACTTTGCAGAAGGTTTTAAGGCCCGAGGTTACGATACAATTATTAATCAAATTGAAATAAAAGGAAAAGGAACTTGGTATAGAGTCTCCCTTGGTGCTTTTAGTAATATGGAAGAAGCAAAGTCTTATATCAATAAAGAAAAAACTTTATTTATTGGTCAAGATTACGCAATTGTGAAAATGCCATGAACCATGAATCAAAGCCTGCTTTATATTGTTTAATTATGGCCGGTGGCAAAGGAACTCGATTTTGGCCAGAGTCCACTCAGGCAAAGCCCAAGCAGTATCTTAATCTTATTAGTTCCAAAACTTTATTAGAAGAAACGCTTGATCGTTTTGATTTGTTAATTGATCAAGATCGTCGTTTTATAATTACCGTTAAAGAACAAGAAGAATTATGTAAAGCCAGCTCTATTGGAAAAATTGCTAAAGATGGAATTATTTTTGAACCATCAGGAAGAAATACTGGCCCATGCATTCTAATGTCTATCGCTGCACTATTAGATAGAGGAGTTAGTGTTAACGATGTTATTGCTATCGTTCCATCCGATCATGTTATTTTAAATAATAAAGGTTTTCATGAGACGATGAAAAAAGCTGCAGATTTTTCAGTTCGTAGACAAAATATTGTTACAATAGGAATTACCCCACATTTTCCCCATACTGGATTTGGTTATAT
>JAURXW010000465.1 GCA_030654205.1 Bacteriovorax sp. | reverse complement strand
ATAACTAGTTTTTTATAATTTGTTTAGTTTGACAGATTCCTTTCACTGCAAAATGGGTTCGAGTCGTTAGGTAGTAATTATTTGTTACACTTATTTTTTTAACAAAAATTACATCACTCGCTTTTTCCTGTATTCTTTTAATTTCGGCAGAAATCATGCTCTGTTTGATTTTAGTTTTTGCAACAATTTCATCTTGTGTTAATCCAGGCTTTTCCATTACAGCTGTTAAAATAATTTCGTAATTTGTATATTTTTCAAATAAATTTAAAATTCTTTTAGCATCAGTTCGGTAAAAAACTTCGGTAACTTCCTTTTCATTTATAAATGTTCCACTCAACTTCGCGGGAATATTATCTAATAAAATTTTTATATTATTAATAACTTTTCTAAAAACTCCTTCTGATGTTAAACAAATAAATTCCAACAATGACTTTTCAATTGGAATTGGTGTTTGCTTAAATCTATCTCCTGCATTTTTAATTCGTAAATCTAAAGCATTTAACATTTCCTTAGTTGAAAATGGTTGAATACTTTCCTTTACACTAATAATTTGATCAATCCTCTTTACCTTAGAAACAATATTAAAAATTCCGGGTGTCCCGGTCAAGATCCAAGAGGTTCCTTCAATTTGAAGATAATCTCTTATTTCATTAAAGAACTTAATCATTTGTTCTTCGGTAAATGTTTCATTGAGATCCAAGTTATTTATCTGAAATAACAATCTTCCCGAATTTCCAAAACGATTTTTTACGGCCAGAACAATTTCTCGTATCCATCCTAATAAATGAGTTGAAGTTATTTCGACTGGAGCTGTTCGGGATTGTTGAAGACCAAAATTCATCAAAGTTAAATTAGTCAGAACACCTGATTTAAATATTTCAGACAGTTCTTTAAAAGGCTTTACATCTTTAAAGCTACTATATTTTGAACCTGGCAGATAAACTTCTTGCACTAAGGTTTGAACCAAATTCATTAAAAAATCTTCTGGCGTTTGCCCCGCCCTTGCTTTGTACTCATCACGTGGACTCATCACCTTATCTAGGGAAAAACGTACATAATTCCCGATAGAAGTTTTGCCAACTCCAACATCCCCCTCCAAGACAATGACTGTATCTGAAGAAGTTATTGCATTTTTACAGCGCTGAACAGTTTCTTCTCTGCCGATAAAATTTGAAATTGTATATTGAGTAATTGGCCGGATATCGCAAAAATTTTCGGGAATATCCCATAGACCATAAGTTAGAATTTCTGTCATACTCCTACCATCCCTCTGCATCTATTTGAAAACACTATCTTTAAATGTATTACAAAATAGCCATTTTGCTTGTTATATAACAAAATAAGCCATTTTTTTATTATATAACAAGTTTCTCGATTTGATCAACAATAACTCCCCAAGTAAATTTATTTTCCCAAGATTGTCTTCCGTGTATTGATAATTCCTTTCTCAAAACACTATCCATAGTTAATTTTTCAATTTCCCTTGAGAATACGACAGGATCTACTGATGTATAGCCTTCCTTGGATTTTTTTCCAGGGCAAATAACTCCCCCAGCACTCCACTTAACAATTTCATCAACATTTCCTACAGGGACTGACAAAAATGGGAGTCCCGCCGCTAGACATTCAAAAATAACCAAAGGTGAGTATTCAATATGAGAAGCAAATAAAAATAAGTCTGCTTCTGCAAAAAGAGAAATCAATTCTTCTCGGTTAAAATTTTCAAAAATTATTTTTTTATTCGAATCTTTATTTTTTTGAGCTAACTTTTTTATATTATATGACGAACGTCCCAAAATTCTCATTACAAATTCTTTGAGTGTTCCTTTTGGATTAGATAAAAGATTGATAAAATTTAATTTGGTAATATTATCGTAATTTCCATTGAGAATCAAAACTGACGGTCTTGAAACATTCAATAATAAATATGATTTTAAAATTTCCTTATGACCCTTATTAAAGGCAGGAACACCCACCGATAAATAAACGAACTGTTCGCTTTGAATTCCTAATAGTTTTTTAACATTTTTGCGCTTTATGTTTAAAAATTCAAACTCACTCGCCCCTGCCGGAATAATATTAATATTTTTAAGATTTTTTTCTCTGGCAAAATTAACATCGCGATAATTAGTGGAATTATATATTAATTGATCAAATTTCTTTAAATAAATATCCATTTTCGAGTAATAGTCTTTATATTTTTTTAAATAAAATCCTGAATACCCGCAAGGGATATGCAGCTTTTTGTAGGCAATATTATCTAATACCGGCAACATTGCATCAAAAGTCCATTGTTGAGCGGCCATAACTATTAATAAATCAAACTTAGTGTTAATTAAAAATTGTTGGTAACCTAAAATATCACCTCGCATTCCAAGTGCTGCATTTCCATTAACATCAAATGAAAAAATCTTTATTCCATCTATCGTTTTCTCATTTCGGTCGGATCTAAAACTCGTTACGACAGAAACATCATGCCCCTTATTAATAAATCTTAAACCGATTTCGTACATCATCTTCTGCACTCCACCAACACTAGGGTGAAAATGCTCGCAACATAATAAAATTTTCATACGCTATCCTGTGACTCGAAACTGCTTGAATCTTAATCTTTATTCTTAGATAATCTTTCAAAATCCTTAATGAGTAAAAAATGAAATTATCTATTGTCACTATAACATATAACAATTTTCTCGAGTTAAAAACTACCTTAGACACTATTTCCGGTATTCTGAATACTGAATCTGTTATTATTAACGGTGGAAAATGCCAGGACACACTTGCTTTTCTAAAAGAGCATGACGAATTAGTAAGTCGATCTGAACCCGACGAAGGTATTTCTGATGCCTTTAACAAAGGACTCAAATTGGCCACTGGAGATTTTATTA
>JAURXW010000464.1 GCA_030654205.1 Bacteriovorax sp. | reverse complement strand
TTAAGCGAGCCCGCGGGGCCGCTTGATAATATTCCTCTAGCGATTGGTTATAGCGCATCAAAAGCATCGTTGAATGCGCTCACAATCCTACTTGCTAAAGAGTTGAGACCCCATGGAATTCGAGTTAACAGTGTCTGCCCTGGCTCTGTGAGTACGGACTTGAACAGTGCGGGACAGCAAACACCAGACGAGACAGCAAAAAACATCGTCTCGCTCATCTTGGATGAAAGTTTCGGGACGGGAAAATTTGGGCAAGTGAATGGCGTTTACCCTTGGTGATATCCAAACCTGTTAACTGGAGTTGGTATGAGCCTGCATGCTGGTTATGTACTGCTGGCATAGGAAAGTGTTCAGAAAATTCTCCTGATTCTGATTTTCAATGGAATTTGTCTTGTGGACCAGATGATCCTAATAAGTTGGATTTTACAAAAAGTGCATGGCTCATATCAGGAATGAGTATTCCAGCAAATAAGCGAATTGAGATTGAAAAATATAATGGTCCAATTTTTATTACTGTAGGTGATCAAGATGAAGTGTGGCCAGTTGATCAAACTCGTAGAATTGAAGCAACTTTAAAAGAAGCAGGAAAGAAACCCGAGATTCACTATTTCCCTGGTGAAGGGCATAACTTTAAGGGGGCATCGGAACTTGCTCGTAAAGAATTGGTACTTGATTTTCTTCAACGTGTTTCGAGGCCATAAACTACTACTAAAGCTCGTAGACCACGTTTTTTAAAGCTTGCAAAATCGATACAAAACCCAAGGCCAGAAAAAAATCTGCCCTTGGGTTATGCCTTCTTTGCCAAAGCAAAGAAATCTCATACTCCGGCTAACTTTCATCATTAGATTTTATTTTTGAGAAATATGTTGAAAAATAATGGGTTCTACCCAATCAATAAAAGCTCTAACTCTTTTTGCAACAAATCTTTTTTGTGGATAGACAATTTTAATACTCATTGATTGAGGTTTGTATTTCGGAAGTAGTTCAACTAATTCTCCAGCATTAACTTGATTTCTAATTCCTGGCAGAGGATTTTGACAAATCCCTAATCCAGCGACACAGGCTGCCTTGTATGCATCAATACTTGCAACAGTGATAATACTTTTCATTTTTATTTCTTTATTTTTTTCGCCATCAAAATATTCGAAGCCATCAGGTTTGCCTCCGAAAGTATGAACGTATTGGATAAGACGATGATTTTTTAAATCATCCAAGTTTTTAGGTTTTCCAAACGCTTTTATATATGATGGACTGGCTAAATTCACTATTGGCAACTCTCCTATTATTTGTTCGATTAATCCAGGATCAGAATTTCCTCCTGCACGAATAGAGCAATCAATACCTTCTCGAATTAAATCCAATTTACGATCAGAGCCCACTAGTTCAATTTCAACTTCTGGGTAGAGCTTTAAAAAAGTTGGGAGTCTTGGAATGACAATATCACGGGCCATGCTGTTGGTCATATCTACTCTAATTTTTCCTTTGATATGGCTTTTCCCAACTTGAAACATTGATTCCATTTCATCGACGTCACTTAGGATGTCTTTACAGCGTTCAAAAAAAGAAAGGCCTTCAGTTGTAAGCTCAACTGATCTTGTCGTTCGATTTAATAATCTCACCTGTGCAACATACTCTAATTCCTGAACTGCCGTCGTCGCCGTGGCCTTAGGTATATTTAAAACTTCTGCTGCCCTTGTAAAGCTTTGAAGCTCAGCCACTTTAACAAATATTCTCATTGAATTGTACTTATCCATCTCATTCTCGATTGTTCACAAATTACGAACAGTGTATTCACTTATTCGTTATTTACCTATATTTATAAACAGTCTAAAATAGTCTTTATGAAACAACAAGTAGGAGTAAATATGAAAATTGCAATTGTTACTGGAGCTAGTCGAGGAATTGGAAAAAGTATTGCTTTAAATATAGCAAAGCGTGGAGTTGGAGTCATCCTAACTTATAATGGGCATAGCGAGGAAGGGCATGCAGTTGCTGAAGAAATAAAAAAACTTGGCGGCAAGGCGGTTGCATTAAAGTTTGATTCTTCTATGACTAATACTTTTAATGAATTTGCTAAAGAAGTGGAAAAAAACTTAGAGCAGCATTTTGGAAGAAATTCATTTGATTATTTAGTAAACAATGCCGGTATCTCAGGAGCAAGAGGTCCGATATTAGAAACGACAGAAGAACAGTTTACTGAATTAGTTAACATTAATTTAAAAGGACCATTTTTCTTAACTCAAAAATTAGTACCACTTATGGCCGAAGGTGGACATATTATCAATATCTCTTCTGGACTCACTCGTTTTTCTTATCCAAATGTTGCTGTTTATGGATCATTGAAATGTGCTCTTGAAGGATTCACTCGCTATTTTGCAAAAGAATTTGCCAGCAGAAAAATTCGAGCAAATTCCGTTGCTCCAGGAGCAATTGATACTGACTTTGGAGGAGGCAAAGATCCCATAATGAAAAAAGGAATTGGTGAAATGACAGCTCTTGGAAAAATAGGCGAAGCAGAAGATGTAGGTGTCTTTGTTGCTAGTCTTTTAAGTGACGATAGTCGTTTTTTAAATGCTCAACGAATTGAAGTATCAGGTGGGATTTATATTTAATAAGATCTTTAATAAAAGAGTCTTAAAATCTCTAGCAAAGATATCTAAATTTAAATCGCTGAACGAAGCGTTTAATATCAAGGCCCCGAAAAGGGCCTTTTTTTTGGTCTTGTTCATTTAGGCGAACAATTCGTTACGATAAGGCCAAAAGCGAAGTATTACTCACATGAACTTAGATGCAATCGATTGAAAATAGCAATATTTGATTATATTATTTTATATGAAAAAATATCGAAAAAAATCATTCATAATATTTTTAATTGTTTTATTCTCTTTTTCTTATTACAAAATCAATAAGAAAGCAGTGAATTCAACGGCTGCCTCAAAAGCAGAGTTATTCCCAAGTAAGGCTCATAATCTCCCTCTCCAAAGCTCCTCTCTGACCCGTAAAACTTTCTCAATTATAGAATTAAACTCTCAAACACTTAAATCAGAAGTAAAAAATAGAGAAACTGCAACTGATGAAAATTCTAAAATTTGTTACTTGATAAAAAAGAAAAGGAGTCTCTTTAAAGGTCGCTTTAAGTTGTGGAAACATGAGACACCTGATGGTGAAATTATCTTTATGATTAAATCTCAAGATTGTCCTCAAGAGCTTTTCACATATATTGTCTTAGACTTTAAAGGAGATATGAAAGAGCTAATCGATTGTCATAATACTTCGACTGAGGAGCTAGTTTTTCGTACCGGCTTTCAAGGTGATATTAAAGAAACTAAACTTGTTCAAAATCAACTAAATCTTGCAATATCTGGGGACGGTCTTTTTCTTGAAAAATGCCAAGATAAATTTTACCTTATACGCAGAGGAAATTTTTTCATTTCTTCAGATAAAATTTTAATGACATCGAAAGGATGCACAATCGTTGATCAAAACGGCAAAAATTTTATTATATCTAATAAACTTGATAACAAAGGTTGCAGTTCTTCACAGTGTCTAGCATTAATTCAACCACAACCTGGGGAATTTAAATTCTTAAATCGAAATCGACTGCGTTTTCTAGGTAATATCGAGGATTCTCTAGTTGATTCACCATATATTTTTACTAATTACTTAGAGGAAATAGATAAAGATGCAGGTATCATTGGTCCAAATTTTAATCAAATTCCTGAATTCGATAAAAATAGCTGCGGTCTAAATTACTTTTAAACCACGCAGGCAAAGCCCTTTGGCGTTTTATTGACATTGTTGATTGAGAGTGAAAACTTATAAAGTCTAGATTTGCATACGAAATATTTTCTTGGAGTTCTTGCGATGTTTAAAGGTTATTATGTATTAATCTCTTTTTTTATAATTAGCTCAGGAGCATTTGCTCAATTTGATGATAATAGTATTTCTCCATTCTTGGGCCCATATAAAATTAATAAGACCTTTGTCGGTAGCTGTCCAAGCACCTTACTTCTTATGGCTCAATGTACTCTTGATCGCTTAGATTTAAAAAATACTGAAAATCCTGATTTTGACTTTATTTCATTTAAGGGCATCAATGCTGGCGAAATGATTACCACAGTTAAAAATCAGATCGTTCAAAAAAGTATTACTACATTTGATAACTTAGAAATTAAATCTTCTAATGAAACATATTTCAGTCGTTACAAAGAATGGTTTAGAGAAAAAGCAGACCTGGGTCTTAGTGAAAAAAAATTCATTTTAAAAAAATCAAAAGAAGATATTAAAACTAAAAAATTTATAACTGAACTGCACTGTGAATATATTTTTGATGAAATTGCGAACAAAAAAATCCTCAACAGCTTTCATTCAGAAAAATCAAAATAATTCGGACACTCCCAAACCACTAACTTGATAATCGAATTGTAAATTAAAATGCGAAGACTTAAAAAAGGCCATCACCAAAAATGATGGCCTCTTTCGCATTCTCAAGACCTACAAAATCCCATTTTATTACAGCCGAATTTCAACCGTCAAACCCTAATGCTTAGTAAGACCTAACGCCCATCCTGGTTGTTGGTTTTGTGATGTCCTCGCATCACGCTCGGCCCCTTCGGGCAAGCATCAAAAAACTCATCTAAAACAAATCCCACCAATTAAGCTTTCTCTATAATTAATGCGTTACAGCTGACATGAATGTCACTCTTTGCATGTCACTGTCTGTCACCAATGTCACTCTAGTGACCTCGTTAAAGACCACTCATAAAATCATCAATTCATCTTTGCTTTCGAACAGTTAATTCAATTTTTTATCACTCAATTTTTTTCTTAACTTTTTTGGCATGGCATTGCTTTTAAAGAATGTAAGTGACTGCGATCAACGAGGTTACGAAAGGAGAAAAATATGAATGGTTACTACAGGCGAAGGTCAGACCTGTCTTTTGAGGAAATCAGACCACTCGAAATTAATGAAATTGAATTTGTCTCTGATGTCGGTGAACTCAATGGGGGAGAGTCAGCCTATGAATGCCAAATCTGTGGGGAGGAAGTTGTCGGCGATGGTGAAGAAAATTATTGCGAGCAATGTTGTGAGAACTCAAATGAAAATTAAAACAAAAATGGAAGGACTATGAAAGTAAACGAACAAAAAAAACTAGAAACTTACCGCTTTAAAATTGTTAAAGGCGAAAAACAGCAAGATGGAAAAATTGAAAAATCGTATCAGGCGGGAGTGGCAATACTTTTAGAAGGACAGCCGAATTATTCACTTCATCTTTACATGCTTCAAAATGAAGAATTCTTTCTTGTTCCTCATAAAAAAGACCCTGAAAGATATTTTATCATGACAAGGCAGCCGACAAAAAATCCTTACAAAAGAGCAAAGTACTCTTGGAATATTGTTGGACTCGCAAAAACAAATTGCAGGCAAGGCTGCATTGAACTTTATTTTGATCTCTTCAATGTACCACTCTATATGAGCATTTTTCCCCAAGGGAATTCTATTGCTCATGAACTTAAATTAGCAGCTTAGGAGATAGATATGGAAAATGAAAAAAGAAAAAATCGCTTAGAATATTTCAGAAATTATGGTTATGGGTTACTTCGATACATTGTCATGACACTCATTACAGGCGCAATGGCCCTTATGTATTACGAAGCTGGAAAAATGCATTTATTTGGAGATGAAGACCCTATTGCTAGGGCCTGTGAGAGACGTGAACAAGGTTATAGTAAGCCCGATGATGGATTAGCTGAAGAAATTTTAAATGAAGATATTGGAGAAATGTATGAAGAATAAATATTTAATTCTAATCCTTTTTCTCGGTACGCTTGCATCTTGTAGCTCTACTCTGAAAAAAGAAAATGAAGAAACGGTTAATAAACCCTCTACTGAGCACTTCAATTATTTCATGGGACATCCTTTTCATGATCGTAATTAATGATAATTGTTCAGCGTAAAAAGACTTGAATTAACAAAAATATATGGAGCTTAAAAATGAGAAAAACAGAAGCATTAGCTTTTATGGCGTTCTTCGCCTTTATGGGACTATTACTCATGCCAGAACTAGCACATGCTGGGCTTGAATCGAGTTTAGTCGGTATCAAATCAAAACTCACTGGCGTGATTCTTCCTCTGCTGGCAGTTATCGGTCTTGGCATTGCATCGGTTTCTTTTTTTACAGGAAACCCAAACGCAAAACAACACATGGTCTATGCAGTTCTCGGTTGTATGTTCGGTTTTGGAGCACAGGCCATCGTCGATTTTATTTCCCAGACCGTTCATTGAGGAGGTGATCAATGGATGAGCAAGAATTATTAACGACAAAAGTTCCAAGATCACTTGAGATGAAAAGTAAAATTTTTGGATTTGAGCTTCCTGACCTCCTGCTCATTTTCTTTAATCTTGCAATTACCAATCTGATCTTTGGGGCCACATCATTTCGCTATCCATTGGTATGGGGATCAACGCTAGGGATGGCGTTGATCCTCTATTTTACCAAACGTGGAAAGCCTGACAACTACCTCCAACACTTAGGTGAATATATCGCATCGGCTGCATATCATGCAGCAGGGATTGCAGATAAAAAATATGTTCGATTTAAAAAAGAAAGGAATAAAAATGTTTACGAAAAATAATAATGATTCAAGTCTCGCAGAAGAATTACCTTACTGGGATTTTATCGACGGAGCAAAGCCTCACGCTATTCTTGTAGATGGCTCATTAGTAGCAGGATTAAAAGTATCACTTGTTGATATTGAATGTCTTGATTCGAATGAAATTAATCAATTCACTAATGGACTCCGCTCAGCAATCAATTCAATTTCAGAAGGAATAAATTTACAATTTGTCTTATCTGTTCGTTCAGATTTTTCTGAAACTATCGATGGTCACGCAAACTTGAAGCGCACTGATATTCATCCTCTGGTTAACCGTATTGCCGAATATCGTGAAACAAAATTAAGAATGGCGCTAGAGAAATCTGAACTTTATCGGCCACAGCTTTATCTCTATGTGAGAACGCCAATGATTGCAGCAAAAAAAGCTGGAATTTTTAAGAAAGTGGAAGTGTTTTCAGAAAAAGCTCATGAATCTTACTCCGATACTCTCGAAGTGCTTTCACAAAACATTGATACATTGACTACCTCATTGAATGGAATTGGATTAGATTGCAGCTTGATGAACAAGGAAGAAATTCTAAATCATCTTTACCAGTTTTTAAATCCAAAGCGTTCAGCTTTTGAACCAACTCCAAAGGTAATTACCTTTAATGAAGAAGATCATGACAAAAGTATTTTAGATAATGCTGATTGGCTTGCAACACAATCACCAAGGGAGCAGCTTGTTTTCGGTGATCTTTTATTAGGTTTTGAACAATTCACGCTCGATTCACATTATCACAGAGTCATCACACTCAAGACACTTCCTGAAATTACCTTTGCAGGACAGCTTTGCAATTTTCTCCGAATGCCTTTTCACTACGACCTCATTTTATCACTTGAAGTTCCATCACAGGCCGAGGAAATGGCAAAACTTCAGCAAAAAAGAAAAGTGGCACACTCTCTAGCGGCCACACATGGTGGAAAAGTCAGCGACCTTGAAAGTGAATCAAAGCTCTCTTCTACTGAAGAATTGATTAGAGATTTATTGAATACAGGGCAGCGAATTTATGTAGCACAGATGACTTTGATTCTTCGTGCTCCTGCCAATACTGAAGGCAATAAAACATTAAACCGTCAGGTACGGGATGTCTTATCACGTTTCAGGTCACTTCAAGGGGCCGAAGGACTTGAGGAGACAGTTGGCGCTTGGAAAATAACGAAAGGAAATTTGCCAGCAGCACCGCTAAAACTTGAGCGTGGAAAAAAAATTAAGACTAACAATCTTGCAGATTTTCTTCCAGTCTATGGACCACGGCTTGGAGATAAAGACCCGGTTGTGCTTTTTAGAAATAGATTAAATGGTCTTGTAAGCTTTAATCCATTTGATCCGAGTCTTCCCAATTATAATGCTCTTGTGACTGGTTCATCGGGAGCAGGAAAAAGCTTTTTGAATAATTGCATTTTATTGCAAGAGTTTGCACGTAATTTGCGAGTATTCATTATTGATATTGGTGGATCATATAAAAAGCTCACAGAAAGTTTAGGAGGACAGTATCTTGAAATCAATCTCTCAGATAAATATAAGTTGAATCCATTCGATATAACTGATCCAACTCAAGAGCCAAGTAATCAAAAGATTAAGTCACTTCTGGCGATCATTGAAAGCATGATAGCAGAAGATGATAATTCAAAAATGCCTAAACTCGATCGTGCACTTTTAGAACGAGCTATTATTGAGCTTTATAAAAGCAGAAGACCCAAGGGAGAAATTCCAACATTAACTGATCTTGCAAAATATCTCTCAGCTTTTGAAGAAGACTCTATGAAGGCCATTTCAAAAATGCTTTATCTCTGGACGGGAGAAAGACCTTATGGACGACTGCTTGACGGTCAAGGTTCACTCAGAACTGATGCTTCCATTTGCACTTTTGATCTAAAAGGATTGTCTTCTTATCCAGATCTTCAAAGTGTGATGATTCTTATTTTAACAGATTTTATTT
>JAURXW010000463.1 GCA_030654205.1 Bacteriovorax sp. | reverse complement strand
AGAAACAACAATTTTAGCTTTAAGCTTGGGTGATAGCATGTCAACTCCAGAAGGAACGCAAAAAAAAATACTTGAGAATCCTTTTGTAGGAAGTCTCATTGTTCCTATTGCCATAGTTTTATTTGGTTCTCTGATTATTTTTGGAATTACTAAGATGCTCTCTTCCGAGCGTTCGTATAAAGATCTTGTTGAAGAGATTCAGTCAAAAACTTTTGGAAATAAATGGGTAGCGGCTTATGAACTTTCAAAACAAATCAACAGTTCCCAGATTCCTGAGTCCGAATATCCTTGGCTCGTTCAAAATTTAACTTCAGCCTACAAACAATCTATTGATCCAAGAACTCGTGGTTTTATTATTGCGGCCCTTGGAGCTTTGAAAACAAATATTGCGTTGCCAACTTTACAACTTGGACTTTTAGACCTTGATTTAGATGTTCGTTTTCACGCCATTGTTGCCATCGCCAATATGCCAAAGGGAATTGATTTTGACTGGGGCCAGCTCTTGTCACTTCTCAATGCAAATGAACCAATAATCAAACAAGCCGCTATACTTGCGTTGGCAACTCATGCGGTTCCACAAGCTCACGCGCCGATTAGAGCGTTGATAAACGACACAAATTTAGTTGTTAAATATGCAGCTGCAACTGCTTTGATACCATATAAAGAAGAAAGCGCGGTTCCTGTACTAAAGGAAATCCTGACTTTGAATTACCCAGATGCCAAAGCGCGAGTTTTGCCACCGGCGCTGGATGCCCAACAAATCACAGATTTGAAATTGGGTGTTTTGAGCACACTGCAGAAAACCCAATGGGCCGTACTAAATGATATAATTTTAGATGTGTCGAACAACGATCTAAATAATTCTGTCGCCACAAAGGCGAAGGAAGTATTTAATTTGTTGAAAAAATAGAAGAACATTCGCATAATCTAAGTACTGATTTTTTTTAATAACTAACTGCTAAATATAGGGCCTTAATTCACCTTATAGAGTTTGGCAATTTTGCGTTTTATAACAAGGATTTTAATTATGAGCTTCGATTCAAAACAAAGTTTAAATCGGCGTGAATTTTTTAGTTATCTCACTGTTGGATGGGTGATGTTTACAGCGGCGACCAGCGGTTTGCTTGCGCTATGTTTTAGATTCACTTACCCCAATGTAAATTTTGAACCAGAAATGGAATTTGTAGCTGGTCTAACAACTGACTACCCAAGTGGGGTAGATGAGCGTTGGAAAAACAGTTACGGTGTATGGATGGTAAAGCAAGAAGGAAAGCTTGTTGCCCTTTCAAATATTTGTACTCACTTAGGTTGCATTCCGAATTGGCTTCCTGCCGAATTAAAATTCAAATGCCCATGTCATGGATCTGGATATTACATGAGTGGAATTAACTTTGAAGGTCCAACTCCACGTCCACTAGAGAGATTTAAAGTGGGCTTGCAACCAGATGGAAAAATTAAAGTAGATAAAACAAAAATTTATCGCTGGGAAAAAGGTGAATGGGAAAATCCTGATTCATACTTAGAAGTGTAGTTAAAATAGTTGTTTAAATATTAGAAATATTTTTTGGAAAAAGGTTTTTAAAAATGTCAGACAAAGGTATTGCACAGAAAGTTAGAGACACTCAAGTTTGGAAATCTATTTTCAGACATGGCCCGCCAGATAATGCTCGTAATAGAGCAGCGGTTATTGCGGGTAACGTTTTTCTTCATCTTCATCCAATTAAATTAAAAAAATCTGGGGTTCAGCTTGGCTACACATGGTGTATGGGGGGACTTACTTTTTTTATTTTCTTGGCGCTTACTGTAACTGGACTTCTGTTGATGTTTTATTACAGACCAACTGCTGAGTATGCTTTCAATGATATTATCGCACTTCGCGAACACGTTCCTTTGGGAATTATGCGAGAGATCCATCGCTGGGGTGCTCATGCGATGGTTATTACAGTTTGGGTTCATATGTTCCGCGTTTTTATGACTGGTTCATATAAGCCACCTCGTGAATTCAACTGGGGTGTTGGTGTAATTCTTCTAGTTTTAACTCTTTTACTTTCGTTCACTGGATACCTTCTTCCATGGGATCAGCTTGCTATTTGGGCGATCACAGTTGGATCTGGTATGGCAAAAGCAACTCCATTTATGGGGAACGCAGGTCCGGGAGCAATGCTTGCTCGCATTGGCGATTTTGTTATGGTTTCCGATAAAAACGATGTGCGCTTTCAGTTATTAGGTGGGCGTTTTGTTGGTGAGCCAGCACTTTTACGATTTTATATTCTTCATTGCGTTTTCATTCCACTAGTCGTTGGAGTATTGATCGCAGTTCACTTTTGGAGAGTTAGAAAAGATGGTGGGATTTCAGCACCATTATAATTTGTGTAAAATAGAAGAAAATAAGTAAGGCTATTAAGGAAAATAGAAATGCTAAGAGAACTTGTAAATAAATTATCAGACCCAATTATTTCCTTTCCAATGGTAACAATTGGTTTCTACTTAATGTTGAAGTATTACAAAATTGTTGGAACCAAAAAATTTGCTTATTGGACCACAGCACTTTTGATTCCAATTACCACTTGGTTTCTAGCAGATCCAAATTTTTTCTCAATTATTAAAACCCCAGATAATATTCCAATTATTATTCTTTTATTGTTAGTCGGTTTCGTTACTTGGTTTGCAATTCACAAAGCAGCTGAAAATGACACTCGAATTGAAGCGGGCTTATGTCCTATAGAAGCCACTCCTGAAAATCGTGAAAAAGTTTGGTCATGGCCAAATCTGGTTTATACAGAATTATTCGCCATGATTGCCTGTACGGCTTTTCTAGTTGTTTGGGCGATTATTTTTAAAGCTCCGCTTGAAGAATCTGCCAATCCAACATGGGCTCCTAACCCCGCAAAAGCGCCGTGGTACTTCCTTGGATTACAAGAAATGTTAGTTTACTTTGACCCTTGGATGGCCGGAGTTGTGCTTCCAGGATTAATTGTTGCTGGATTAATTGCAGTTCCTTATATCGACACAAACCCGAAAGGAAATGGTTACTTCACTTTCAAAGAAAGAAAAATGGCGATCACTGCTTTTCTTTACGGCTGGCTTGTTCTTTGGGTTTACCTCATTATCGTTGGGGTATTTTTAAGAGGACCCAATTGGACTTTTTATGGACCATTTGAATTTTGGGATTTCCATAAAGTTGTGGCTTCTTTCAACGTCAATCTTTCAGAAATTATTTGGATAAAAATGTTGGGAGTTGGGCTTCCAAAGAATCTTGTTATCAGAGAAATTTTTGGAATAATTCTCTCAGTTGCCTACATCAGCTTAATCCCACCGTGGGCAGCTAAGGCGACTAAGGCCGGTCGCGAATTGTTTTTAAATTTAGGCGCAACACGATATTATATTTTTATGTTTTTAGTTCTTATGATGACAAGCTTACCGATCAAAATGATTCTTCGTTGGTTATTCAGCTTGAAATACATCGTTGCATTGCCTGAGTGGGAACTAAACTTATAATTTTAACTTTTCATTTTTTTTGTTTTTATATTTTATTAAGGGAATAGATTGATATGAGTGAGAATAAAGAACCTGGTATGGCATATAGCATGCCCAAACTTCATAAGATCATGGCGATTTTGTCCTTTATTTTTTTCGTCACGACTGTATGGGTATTTTTAGATGATTATATCAGACCTTGGAAAGCTATCCAGGTTGAAGCTCAGCAAATAAAACGTCGACATACGGAAGATGCTCTTAAGGCAGCTTCAAAAGAATTAGACGGAAAAAAATTAGAAGATCTCAATAAAAATTTAGGTAAGGGACAAGAAATTGTAGCAAGCCGTAAAACTTTAATTGAAGCAGCCGAAAAAGAATTAAAAGCAGTTCTTACCCAAATGAAGGCCCAGACTATTAGGAATGGTGTTTTAAATGGTGAAGTATCC
>JAURXW010000371.1 GCA_030654205.1 Bacteriovorax sp. | reverse complement strand
TTGATAATGTTTACGTCAACATGGTTGATGCAGGAGAAACTTCGGGAACACTGGAAGTTGTATTATTAAAACTTGCCGATTTCACTGAAAGCCAATTGCAATTAAGAAATAAGATTAAAGGTGCAATGACTTATCCAGTTGTAATGATCGTTGCCGGCGGATTAATGATAGGAATTATATTTGTAGTTGTTATACCAAAAATTACCAAAATATTTGTTTCAATGAAAAAAGAACTTCCCTTCCAAACCAAGCTTTGTATTTGGATTTCAAATTTTTTATTACATTATTGGTGGGCAGTAATTGCAGGTATAATTGGAATTATTGTTTTTAGTAAAAAATATATTAAAACTGAAAATGGCAGATCTCAATTTGATTCTGTCGTGCTCAAGTTGCCCATCGTTGGCGAAATTATCACCATGGTTAATGTCAGCCGTTTTTGCTCCACACTTGCCACACTACTTCAGTCAGGTGTTCCCATTTTAGCTTCAATGAAAATAGTTTCAAATTTAATTTCAAATGTTCATATGAAAAAAGCCGTGGATGAAGCTCGCGTAAGTATCTCTGAAGGCTCGTCGATTACTGGACCCTTAATTAAATCCCAATTATTTCCCTCGATGGTAACTCATATGATTAAACTCGGGGAAAAATCTGGCGAACTTGAACCCATGCTCAAAATCGTATCGGAAAACTATGAGGATCAGGTCAATACAAAACTTAGTGGACTAACCTCTGTATTAGAACCTATAATGATGATTGTTATGGGTGGTGTTGTGGCATTTATTGTCTTTTCTGTAGTTGTACCGCTTATAGATTTAAACTCACTTCATAAATAAATTTTTTAAACAGTTACTGGAGAATATATGGATCAAAAAACTTTTAGAAACGCATTAATTCAAAACCAAAATGGTTTTACACTAATTGAAATTCTCATCGCACTAACTCTTATCGCACTCGCTGGTACCTTTGTGGCCGGTAAATTTTTCGATCAGCTTCATGAAGGTCAAGTGAGTTCAACAAAAATTCAAATGAGTAACCTTGATGGTCGTTTAAAAGAATTTAGAAGAAAATGCGGATTTTACCCTACTTCAGAACAGGGACTCGAAGCACTTATAACAAAACCTTCTGGAGGACGTGAGTGTAAAGATTATCCACAAAATGGATTTATCGAAGACAATCAAGTTCCAAAGGATCCATGGGATATGGATTTCATCTACGAATCTGATGGAAAAACTTTTAATATTTACTCTTATGGTTCAGATAAAGAAGCTGGAGGAACCGGAAATGATGCAGATATTTATTTAAAACCAGCAAAAGGATCCCCTGCAAAAGGAAGCACAAGTGGCGAAACACAGACTCCAGAAGCGGGCCAAGGCAATAATGAGGCTGCACCTCAATAAGAAATTTTTTATTCTTTTAAATAATAAACAAGGCTTCACTTTAATTGAAATTTTAGTGGCCTTGTTTTTAATTGTCCTCGTGATGAGTCTATCTCTTTCAACCTCTTTTTCCTCACGAGCTGACCTAGACCAAGAAGTTAGCTCCATTGAACGCGCTATTCGATTTATGTCTGACGAAGCCGCCTTAAAAAATGCAGTTGTTCGCTTACATTTTATTCTTGATAAAGATCCACAAGAATATGCTGTCGAGTACGGTCCAAGCGATACTTTTATACTTCCACCTAAACCTGAGTACGAAACTAAAGTTGAAACTAAAGAAGAAGAAGAGAAAAAAAAGAAGACCATGAAAGATATAAATCTGAAGTTTAACAAAATAGCTGAATTTCAAGATAAAAATAGTGAATTGCCAGATCATATTAAAATTATTGGCGTGGCAACACCTCAATCGCAAAAATTGCAAACAAAAGGCGAAGTCTCCATCTATACCTACCCTACAGGGGAAAAAGACGAGGCCCTAGTGATTCTTGGCAGTGAAGAAGATATAATAAGTATAAAGGTAAATCCATTTTCAATGAAAATAGAGCATCAAGTTTATACGCTTGGGAAAAACCTTGAAAAAGACGTTGTTGAAAAACAACAAGCAAAAGCACGCGAGATTTTTGAAAAATGGCAAAAGGAAAAATAAATATAAAAATTATGCTTAATTCTCAAAGTGGCTTCACCTTAATGGAAGTCATGATTGCTATTGCCATTTTTACAGTATTTGCATCAGTTTTTGTTACGGGACAAGGTTATAATTTACTAGATTCAAGCAAGCTTAAAGAAGAAATTTTAATGAAAGATTTTGCTGAAAACAAAATCAATGACATTATTGTTAATCCCCCAGATCTGACAGAGGCCCTAACTCTTAGCAAAGAAACAAAAGATGTTGAGGCCAACAAAGATTATCAAACCACTGTTGAATATAAAAAATTCTTTGTTCCTGACATGGCAAAGCTTAAACCGAGCAATACTATTGAAGAAAAGGAGCAAGAAAATACACCTCAAGCCCAAATGGAAAAAAAAATATTTAAAGTATTTAAAGAGAATATGGAAAAAATGATTTGGCAGGTTGAGGTTACCGTTAAAAATAAAACAACCGAATCAAGTTTTAGATTATCAACTTGGCTTTACAATCCTGCGGCCGAAGTCCAAATTGGATCATTTTAAAATGAATGTTTTAATTAGAAAACAATCTGGATTTACATTAATAGAAGTACTGATTGCCATTACTCTACTGGCGTTTATATCGCTTTATACCTACAAAATGATTGATACCAATCTAGATACCAAAGAAAAAGTTTTAAAAGAAGATCAATTATTAATTCAAACCCTAACTGCAATCGGGCGAATTGACAGTGATGTTTCACAAATTTACTCACCACTTTATTCATACTCAAGAGAAACCCCAAATGCTGATTCCTCTCTTGCTTACCAGGAAAATACTACAGCAAAAGGTCTATTTGATGGGAAAACAAAAAATGCCATGATTGTTCCATTATTTCAATCTGAGGATAAATCAAGCTTGCTCTTCCTGACAGCTTCAAACCGAAGAAAAATTGCTGATGCCAAAGAGTCTCGTTATACTTGGGTTAAATACAGTATGAGAAGAACAGATACATCTCACCAAGAAAAAGATGAAAGCAATTTAAATACGCTTGGTGAAAATGAACTTATCCGCCAAACAATTGCCACCAATCTGTACAGTCCCGATTTAAATTGGTCTGATGTTAAAGCTCAAGTGCTTTTAACTCAAATTAAATCTATCGAGTATAGCTTCTGGGACGAAAAAGCAAAAAAATTCACAACATCAATTCAAGATTTAAATGAAAATAAAAATAGTATTCGATCATTAAAACTCAACTTAGTTTGGGTAGACGAAGACAATCACGAACAAAAAATTGAAAAAATTTTTAGAATTCTTTATCCCTATTTTACCCCTAAGGTGGATGACTTAAAGACCTCAGGAGCATACGGTGGCGGCGCTGTACCGCCAGGGCTCCCAACCCCTCCAACAGAAAATGGAGGCGCCAATGAAATTTATAACTAAAACTTTGAAAAATGATCAGGGCATGGCCCTTATTATGGTTTTGGGTGTTATTGCTATTTTAACTTTCTTGCTTGCTGATTTTACTTTTGAAACAAAGCTCAACAAAATTAAAATTTATAATCAGCAAGATAAAATTCAGGCCAGGCTAAATGCAGAATCAGGATTAAATTTTGCTCTGGGAAAACTTCGCTTATATCAAGAGGGAAGAAATAAAATTGAAAAAGATGAAAGCTTAAAATCAGCTTTTCCAAGCTCCGATTTAGAATCTGTTATCATTGAGCCTTTTGTTTTTCCAATTCCAATTGCGGCCAAGGCCGGAGTGATACAACGTTCGGCCATGGATGAATTTTTAAAGAAAACTATTTTTCGTGGTGAAGTCAGTGTTACCTTTAGTAAAATTTCTGGATTTTTAAATCCAAATGGACTGAGAATAATCCCAAAAAATTCTAACACTCAAGCCAACGCTCAAATAGACTTGGCCGCTCTAAATCAACAGCAGCAACAACAGCAAAATGAAGAAAATAATAATAGCTCAGGCAACACAGGGACCAAAGCGCCTGCCCAACCCGCGTGGGCCGTGATCGAAAAAAAGATGATTGAAACTCTTCGGCGCTTGCTTAAAGATAAAAATGACAATGACGAAGATTTTCATCAACGTTATGCCAACGTCGATGCCAATTATCTGGTTAAAGAATTAAGATATTATGTTAATGATAAAGGCTCTTTTCAAGATTCAATGCTCTCTGAAATAGAAGCTAAATTTAGTCAAAAAAATATTGTTCCTAAATTTGCTCCAATGAGTTCAATTGATGAACTTTACTTACTCCCTTCCTGGGATGATGCCATTGTCGACTTACTCAAAGATAGAATGTGCATTCATGAAGTAAGTGTGATTGCAATTAATGAACTTACAATCGAAGATTTAAAAATATTATTTCCTGCTATAAATAATATTCAAATTGAAGAATTTTTTAAATACCGAGATGGAGATGTAGATAAAAAAATAAAAGGTAAAAAATTTAAAGATGCTGAAGATTTTAAAAGAGTGATTGTCACTGAGCTCAATATTAGCAGTGAAACTGATTACCAAGAAAGAATCGATTCATTAAAAAGTGCAGGCCTGGTCATTGATACTGCCGGAAAACTTTATAAAGTTAATTCTCGTGGTTCAATGAATAATGCTGTCTATAATTTAATTGCATTCGTAGATTTACCTATTAAACCCCAGCCAAAAAAGACGGCCCCTGTACCAAATGGTCAGCCTCCAATTGAAGGAATTCCTCCCGAAGAACAAGAAGCTGAAAAACCACCAGGGCAGCAGTCAGGTCAAAAAGAGAAGGCTCCACCGATGGAACTTTTGCTACCACGAGTTGTTGAAGTCAGACTCGAATAGTCGGCTACTCATTACCCTATCGAAATATTTTCTCCTATCATTCGATGTTGTTTTTAGATAAACTAAGTCTATGAACATATTGGCAATTGATGTTGGCTCTTACTCAATTAAGTTCGTAGAAGTAAGACCAGAACGAAAAAATTTAATTCTCGTTGAAAAAAATGAAATCATTCTTGATGAAGCGAAACCGCATTATCCAAATGCCCAAAGCCTAAGTGATTTACAAAAAGAAGTTGTGGCCGCTTTTATTTATAAAAAAAATAATGATATTAAAATTATTTTTCAGGTCCCCAATGAAATGCTCACCACAAGATACTTAGAAATACCTGGAACTTCAAAACGAAAAACAGAACAAATTATTCCTTTTCAACTTGACGAAAATCTACCCTACTCATTAAGTCATGCTCATTTTAGCTCGAGACTTTATAAACGCTCAGGTGGTTTTTCAGTTCTTAGCAATATTACTCAGCTTAATGTATTCAAAGATTTTTTTGGATATTTTGAGAGTAAGGATGCTCAGCCCTCAGTTTTAACTTCCGAAATTTCTACCATGCAAGCCTATATTGATCATATTCGTATGAATGATACTTGTTGCATTTTAGACT
>JAURXW010000452.1 GCA_030654205.1 Bacteriovorax sp. | reverse complement strand
TGGCCCATTGAGTATAATTTTTCGAAAGTAAACATTTGAGTCCTCACTTTTCTAGTTGGATTAAATTGCTGCGTGCTTTACAATTTGAAAGATAATATTCGTTGAAGGATAAAATAAATATGCCCACCGTGTTAGTTAAGTCCGCTCATCTCAATGAGAAAGATAAAAAATTTGAAGTCAGTTCGGGAAAAATCCTCTTTGATCAATTAGAACTTCAGGGCCTTGTATTACCACATGGTTGCCTTGCAGGTTCATGTGGATCATGCAGAATTGAAATTATTGAGGGTTTCGAAAACCTAATGCCCCCGGGGGCCGTGGAGAGCGATACAATAGACGCCATTACCAAAAATTATTGTGAAACTAACCGCTCAGAAATGGTTGTAAACAAAAAAATAAGACTTTCATGCCGAGCTAAAATTTTAGGTGATATTACAATTGCAGTTTTAAAATAGTTTTTGGCTTCTTTTTTTTCTTCTAATCAATATATTTATATCATCAGATGAATCAACCGCCGTGTCCCAGGCCGTATAAATTTGTTTTTTAACATTGGCCCGTAAATCACCTGCGACATATAAACCATCAACAGAAGTTTTTCCTTTTTCATTAGTGATAACAAAACCTCGTGAGTCTACATTGGCCTCAAGCATTTTTGCTAATTCATTATACACAATCATCCCGAGTCCCACAAAAGCATAGTCTGCAAAAACTGTTTCGGTAGCCGTTTTGAAAGCCTCTAATTTTTTAATTTTAGCGTCCCCAACTATACTTTCTATTTTTTCAGTCACAATTTTAAATTGATAACGATTCATAAGATCAATTGATTCTTGATCAAATTGAGGTGCTTCCCCATTGGTAAGAATAGTCATTTGCGGGCAGCCATATCTTTCATGAAGCATAATCCCAACCCATGCAGCACTTGTAGTATGACCAATGATCGCCACATTTTTTCCTAAAACATGATGTCCATCACAGCGCAAGCAATAATCAATTAGCTGAATATTAGCGTATTGAAAAATGGGGTCAATTGATCCGTTAATTTGTGGCTGCACATCCATAACTCCAGTGCAAAGTATGACGTAGCGGGCATTATAGATAACATCTTTATCGTCTACAAGTGCAAATAATCCATCAGCCGCTTGGCTAATTTTTTTTATTCCACGATTTTTTTGCCAATGAAACTTGCTGCTAAATGGTCCTTGAACCAACCAATCAAGTGAGATCTTGTTTGGCTCTTCGATTCCTTTTTTAAAATGAAGATGGCCAGGCATATTTTCGACACTAGTTACCCAAAAAGCACGAGAGCGTTTTTTATCTGCAGGTGTTCCGGGAAATAAAATGCATTCGTCATTGTTCAAAACTGTTCGGATAGTTGCCATAACACCAGCAGAACCACCACCAATAACAGCAACATCATATATTTTCAAAATTTCTTCCTTGATTTTTATTTTTCCGAATAATCTTTATTATGAATTTGTTGAGAGGCTTCGAAGTCGCTTTGCTCAACTAGTTCAGCATGTTGTTTTTTAGAAAATATATGCTTTTCACCATCAACATCTTTTATACGAACTAACTTAATGACATGACTTTCAACTTTTTCAAGATCAAATGAAAGCCCTTCCCAAACAATGATTTGTCCTTGTTCTGGAAAAGTATTTCCTAACATATCTAATAAAAATCCAGATAGAGTTGAATAATTATCATTAAGTGGAATTTTTATATCGTAATCGCTATGTAATTCACGAAGAGAGATATCTCCATCTACTTCAATACCATCGAATAAATTTGCTTCATCAAGATGTTTTTCTTTTTCTTCGACATCATCATGTTCGTCATTAATTTCTCCAAAGATTTCTTCAATTATATCTTCGAGGGTAACGATACCAACAACTGTTCCATTTTCATCTTTGACTAAGGCTAAATGCACTTTTTTGCGATTCATATGATCGAAAACTGATTGGATTTTCATATGTTCATAGACGAAAAAAGGGGGCTTTAATAATTTTTCAATTTTAAAATTTGCTTTTTCTTCATCACTTACAAAGGCTAAATCTTTAACATGAAGAAATCCTACGATGTTTTCCAATTCACCGTTACATACAGGATAACGACTGTTCCCTGTTTCACGAGCATAGGCCATCATTTCCAAGAAGCTCCATTTATTTTGAATATAATTTACTCTCATCCGAGAGATCATAATATCTTTAACTTTAATCATCGGAAATTCGAGAATAGATGAAAGCAGATCAATCTGCTTGGAGTCCATTGTTTTTTCTTTTTCAGCTTTGCTGATCATGAATTCAATATCACCTCTTGTTACCATTCGACCGGCAACTTCAGCATTGTCGCCAAGAATTGTGTTAATAAACCACACGATAGATTTAATCGCTGGATACAAAAGATAAAATAGAACTTGAAGTGATCTAATAGCGATCACCGATAATCTTTCCGCGTGATTACGACCAATAGTTTTAGGTAGAATTTCACCGAAAATAATAATGATTACCGTCGTAGTTCCAAGCGCAAGACCTACAATATTACTTCCAGTATAAGCGGCAGTAAGAGAAGTTGTTAATGAACCCGCTAAAATATTTGCGATACTATTTCCAACAAGTATGGTTGAAAGAAGCTCTGAGGGACGAAGTATCATAAAGGCCATAGCCTTTCCTTTTGGTCCACCAGCTTCAATTAACTGGCGCGCTCGATCGGCCCCAATTGATAAAAGTGCAGCTTCAGCTGCAGAAAAAAATGCTGTTGCTACGAAACAGATTAAGAGGAAAACAATTTCTATTGAAGTTTGGGAAATAGCTAAGGGGGGTTCTATGGATAGGTCCTTGTTTCGTTATGCTAAACACATAAGATTTTGCTCACCAGGATATTTTACTCCCAAGAGTGATTTTTGTCCAATTTCTTCAAAATTCAAGAAGATAGCACTTAATGATCAAGAGGTTTTCCTTCGAAGTTATGATCCGAGTAAACTATTCGGTCGTGCATTTCATGATTAAACCCTTGAATTTCATCAATATTTTTTACATCACGGAATATAGCATCACATTTATAACAAATTGCGATTTGATTAAGACGGCGAAAAAGAAAAAAATCCAAAGCATAAAGAACGATAAAGGTACTTAAATACCATTGTGGTCCCATACCCTTCCAAAGCATAAAAGTTGAAATGAGGGCCGCGATCACAAAAAAGATAACACCAAGTTTTCGATTAAAATCTTTCTGAGAGTAAAAATCTTTACGCTCACAAGATGGGCAATCTTTCAAAATACTTTCTATATGGTTTTGATCAAAATGAACCGTTTGTTCGTTTTGGCAAACTTCACATTTTACGATTTTAGCTTCTAGAGACGGGTAAACGTGAACTCCAGAGCCACAATTTTTACAGGTAAAATGAGCTGTCATCATATGTATAATCCAAAATTAAAAAAAATATAAGTTGAAACAAGCTCTCCGATAAAAATAAAAAATGTCATAGCATACAAGATACCGGTAGAGCTTTGAATTGATCTCATTGATACAAGCTTCCAATTAAATAAACTCATTCCTAAAATGACAATATAACCAAATGACATTCTCATACTCAAGAGAAGCCAATTAAAAGCGTATCCAGCTCCAAGATTTGTTTGTTGATCAAAAAAATCTAAATGATTATAGGTTGCCCAAAGACTAAAAGAAATTTTAAGTCCCAAAATAATCCATAAAATAATGGCCGCAACCTTAAGCGGAAACTCACTTAATTTTGGTACGACTAAATACCAATGACCAAGCAACATAGAGTATAAGATTATCCCCAATAAAAGTGCAGATGAAATAAGAAATGAAGCATTAAACAATTCAGGAGAAAAATCTACAATATGTAGACCCAGCGATAATACAATCACTCCATAGAGTATCCACATAAAAGCAGATTTTTCATCACGATGGAAAAGAGTAGTCGCGACCAATGCTGATAATGAAGTTAATTTTAAAACTAGAGGCAAACTCCAAAGTGATTCTTGAGATAAAAAACTAATAACCATCGCCAAGACCAATGAGCCTATAGAAACATTTGTTAATAGTTTAATAAATCCATTACCTGTCAGTTTGGAAGATGCAATAGGTGAGAAAAGTGTAAGAGTCCACGCAACTGAAATAAGAAAAAATTCTGCAATCCCTTTTATATTTGTTACATTTGCCATATCGAGCCAATCATTCCTGCGTTATGTTGTGATTGTATATATACCGCTAAATCATCAAGAATAACATGGTTAATAGGTGGAATTTTTCCTTGAAAAGGGGCTGATTTTTGATCATATGTAATACTTAGCCACTGCCCTTTCTCTGGCGGTAATTGATCAAAATTAGATAAAAAAACAAATAAACAAAGATTTTTCAAATCAGTACTGTAATCTTGATATTTAAATAAAACCACTGGAGAAAGCTCTGGAATAATAATGCCTACTTCTTCTAAAACTTCGCGTCTCGCCGCAGTTTCAGGTATTTCGCCATCTTCTATTTTGCCACCAGGAAATTCTAAAAGTCCAAACAAAGGGCCTTGCTCGAGACGGACCTGTACCCAAACCCGAAAGCCATCGGCAGTTATTTCTTTTAAAAAAAGAGCAATCGATACAATGATGTTTTTTTTCGTCATATTTTTTGATACTAACACGGACAATGAATAATTTCGATGTGTTTCCTAAAAAATCCCTGCTCTTTGCTCCAATGGAAGGCATTACAGATGAGCCTTATCGGATTGCAATGCTTAAAACTTTTCCCGAATGGGATCAGTTTTTTA
>JAURXW010000450.1 GCA_030654205.1 Bacteriovorax sp. | reverse complement strand
CAAAGGTATACATACTTTTATGAAGAACTTCTGCCATGCGAGGATCTTTTTTAGAAATAATCTCTAAAATTTTTTCACGAGCCGATCGCGATAAACCTGCAAGCATTTTCGCCGCTTCTTTTACTCCACCTTGAAATTTCATTTTTTGTAGTCTCCAGAGATTAACAATGAGGATTATCTTTCATTAAATAATTTTGCACATAATCACGAATTCCCATCTCCAGCGAGGTAAATTCAAATCCAGGCAACACTGTCAATAATTTGCGAGTGTGAGCTTGGGTGTAATATTGATATTGGTTACGTAGCGCTTCTGGCATTTCAATAAACTCAATGTGGCTTTCAAGCCCCATTGCACTAAAAGTAGCTTTGGTTAAATCTAAAAATGAACGGGCCTTTCCAGTCCCTAAATTATAAATTCCTGAGTGCGAAGCTTTTTCTGGATCAGTCAGCTCAATCATTGCCATAACGACATCTTTTACATAAATAAAATCGCGAAGCTGTTCACCGTCTTTAAAATTAGGTTTATAAGACTTAAAAAGTTTTACTTTTTTTGCTGATGAAATTTGTTCAAAAGATTTATGCACTAACGATCTCATATCTTCTTTATGGTATTCATTGGGACCGTAAACATTAAAAAACTTTAACCCAAACCAATGTTCTGGCTTATTTTCTTCTTTTAAAATCCACTCATCTACTAATTGCTTTGAATATCCATAAGGATTAAGCGGCATTAAATTAGGAATTTCGGCGTGATTATCTTCATATCCCAATTCCCCTGCACCATAAGTGGCAGCAGAACTAGCATAGATAAAAGGTATATTTTTAGTGGCGGCAAACCGGAAAAGGGCCTGCGTGTAGGCCACATTATTTTTCATTAGAAAATCCATATTCTTCTCAGTTGTAGAAGAGCATGCACCCATATGAAAAATCATATCTGTTTCTGCAATTAAATCATCGTAATCACCATTAAAAAGTTCATCCGCATGAATATAGTCGAGATATTTTATCCCTCGAAGATTTTTCCATTTAATACTGTCTTCTAATTTATCAACAATAACTAAATCGTTATGACCTAAAATATTTAATTGCTTAGCAAGGACACTTCCAATAAACCCTGCTCCACCAGTTATGAGAATCATACGCACTCCTTGTGAATTCTTCTAATATTAAAGCGAATTACCAAGCCAGCAAAGGCCAATAGCACTAAAAGCTTAACAGTATCAAAGTAGCGATAAGCAATATGATAAAAATTATGCTGTTTTTGCAATAATTCATATTGAGGATCTGTTACTAATACCTGATGAATTTTAATACTGGTTTGTGCAATCATTGGAGTCATATAAAAAGTATAAAAAAATGAAAGCAGCAAAAGTAAAACGGAAATGCTAATCATTAATTTTGATTTTTCTTTGAGAGAAAGTAGACCCAATAAAATAAAAGACCCAAAAAATATTTCAAAACAATTAAAGCGCCCAAAAACCGTCATTCCGATTTTTCCAGCTTCCTGTAAATTACTTATATTTTTAAAAACAGTTGGAATGGCCACGATATCGACTAATACCGACATAAAAAACCAACATAGAATAAAGGGGAGAATTAATTCAACTAAAATACTCTTTACTAATTTCATTTTATTTTGCTTCCTTCGCTTTTGTATCTTTCATATGAACCCGATAAAGATAGGGATGAACAATCCATGCAACGGCCAAAACTCCTACTTCATATAAAACAATTAAAGGAATCCACACTGAGAGCATGGAAATAACATCCGGTGGAGAAAAAAGAGCAGCGACAATCGAGAGCCCTACATATATATAGCGCCGAAATTTTCGGAGCAATTGTTTTGTTACAAGCCCCATAAATCCTAGAATAAGTAAGACATTAGGAAATTGGAAAATAACTCCTAAAAAAAGTAAAATCATACTGGCACTTGAAATATAATCGCGAAGATTAATATTGGCCTGAATGTCACTCACTCCTAGCATCGAAAGAAATTTAAAACCAAAAGGAAAAGCAACGTAATAACCAAAGGCCATACCGCCAATAAAAAGAACTAATCCTAATAACATAAAGGGTTTTACAGCACGAATTTCATGAGGATGAAGTCCAGGTTTTATAAAACGCCAAATTTCATAAAACCAAAGTGGCGATGAAATCATTATGGCCCACCAGATACTAACATCAACCTGGACCCAAGCTTTTTCAAATATACTGTGATAAACAATGATACCTGCTTTGGTGTCGTGGAGTGAATCTCTTAGTGGTTTTAACAACCATTCAGTTATTTTATCTACATAAACTGAGGTACCAATAAAGGCCACTACTAGGATAGCAACAATTCTGATCACCATTTTTCTGAGCTCTTCTAAATGCTCCCAAAAACTCATTTCTTTCAACTGTATTCCCCGTGTCTTTTTATTGCTGTCTTTATAGGAGAACTATATACTTAGAGTGGATGTTTGTAAAAAATGGATTATGACTATGTCGACTCGATTGCCACTTATTCTTTCACTTATCGTATCAATCTTGTATGGTACTGAGATTTTTGCGTCATCTAACTTAATTTTGCAATGCTTGGCAAAAGAAGAAACTCAATTGCATAAAGAGAAATCCCAGGGTGTCCTTTATAGACTTAATCAGGATTTCATCAATGAATTGGCCAGCTCAAATGATATTGCGCTAAAAAAGAATTTTGTCGATGAGATATGTAATTCTAAAACGCTCTCTCCCACCGTTGGGCTTTTGCGGCTTTTGCTGCTAAAAGAAAGCGATATTTACGATCTTTCCTTATCTGAAGTTGACCCTACTATGCGCCCATTTAAAATGGGCTATAT
>JAURXW010000449.1 GCA_030654205.1 Bacteriovorax sp. | reverse complement strand
AAATAATAACGGGAATTTGAATAGATAAAAAAAATAGGGACTATTTTTTTCTTTGATTTATGGCTCCATTCTAAATATGGATAATATAATTGCCTTATATGAAAATCATCACGCTTACCAATTTTTGCTTCAATTAAGTATATACAGTTATCGCTTTCATAACCAGCATCTACTTCAATTTGAACACTTGATACTTCTACCTTATGATTAACATCAGGTAACAAGAAATCGAACTTTCCAGAGAATAACCTTCCTCTAATAGCTAAACTTAAATTTTTCTCATTAGTAAAATGCCGTAACAGCGATGACAAATATGCAAAATCAATCGCCTGAGATTCTGATAAATATTGACTTCCAGGGTAAGAATCATATTTTAATAAATCCACTTTTGATTGATATGTTTCAATCGGTAATGAATAATCACTATCTGAGAATTTATAATAAGATTTTGAATCTTTATCTCTAAAAAGTATGTAGTGCCCGTTCTTGACTGGAAAAATCCCAATATTATTTTCTTTAAATCCTTGAGGTCTATCAGATAAGCTATCTTGTTTTGCTAATAATCTGGGTTCTCTTCCTGTAATTTCGTTAAGTTCTTGGGCGCTTATATATTGAAATCCAGGTGAATACATCTTTTCAAGAACCTTCTTTTCATTTATAAATTTTTCCCAAGCAACATTGTTTTTTGTCATATCTTCCCTCCCATATATTATTGACATTTTTTCCTCATTTAAAAATTTATTATCAATAATTCGCTAATTTTTTTTCTTCCATTTGATTTTGAATTAATAGCACGTGATGCATAAATTGGAATTTGTGTAAATTTTTTATAATAATCGCGAATAAAATCAGTGTCAGAATTACTTTGAATACAGTAAACACCTTTTTCGGTGAGATCTGTATATACTTTATATAAATCTATTTGGTCTTTTTCAGAAAAATTATACGCAGTATATCCAGTAAAATTTGAAGTACTCGTTAAGGGAAAGTATGGGGGATCAAAATATACTAAATCACCTGTTTTAGCACCTTTGCTCGAAAAACGAAAATCGCTTTTTTTAATCACCGATTTTTTTAAAAGTTTGCTTGATTGTCGTAACAAATCTTGATCAACTATTCTCGGATTTTTATATTTTCCCATAGGTACATTATAAAAACCATGAGAGTTTACTCGATACAATCCGTTGTAACATGTCTTATTTAAATAAATTGTTCTTGCAGCCCGTTCTACTTTGGACAAATGACCATTTTTCCTATCGAGAGATCTTATTTGGTAATAATAATCTTTAGTATGTTTTTCATTATGTTCAAATAAAAGTGAAATTAAATCCTCCACTTGATCTCTAACAACCATATAGGTATTAATTAATTCTTCATTGGAATCAAACAAGTAAGATCGTCTATTTATCTGCAATTTATCAATTAAAAAGAAGAAGACAGCCCCCCCACCTAAAAAGGGTTCATAGTAATTATTGAAAGTTTCTGGAAAATATTGTGAATATTGATTTAAAAGTCGTTGTTTGCCCCCAGCCCATTTTAAAAAGGGTTTATAGGATTTTGAATTATTGGTTTGAGACATTATTACTCCATAAAGCGATAATGGATCAATTGTATATTATTTTGAAATATTCTTATGTTTTTCGTCCATTCATTTTTAACATATCCCTCTTGACTTAACAGAACATTTGTTCTATTTTAACCCTGCCATCACTTGCCCTCACTGCTGCAACTGAACCTTAAAAATTTCACAAGAACTCATCCGCGATTCGTGCATAAAAACGAAAAAACGAATCCGCTGATTTTCTCTTTTTTCAAAGCTAAAATTGGATTCGCGCGAACTGTGCGCCCCCGAGCCGCCTCTGGCGGTGAGAGGGGTTTCCATTCGTTTCCGATTTCGCGGTCTTCCCTGGCACTTGCAGCCTGGGCAAGTGTGCGCCCCCGAGCGGAGCGACGGGTATTCGTTTTCTTTGTTTTCGATTAATCAAAACAAAGGAACGAATCAACTTAAAGAAAACTTGAGAAGATAAGGATTAGGGCGAGCGGCCGCTCGCCCTTACAATATAGTTTTTTTCGTTTGACAGAAATTTTTTGAAGGTATCAGTTTCTAAAAACTGCTCTCTATTCTCTGCTCTCTACTCTCTACTCATCACTTGAGCTTGGGATGATCACCGTCATATCCTCGTAGACGCCGCCGGTCACGGCATAAACTGCTGTGCCACTGCAGACTTCATGAAAGTCGGTTTCTTTGCCATCTGCATCAGTCATGGTCACATCCATCATTAACTCGACCGGATAGGTTGCCGTGCCCTCTTTAAATACCCAGATCGGGTTCCCGCTAACAGGGCTGCCGAAGGTCCAGCTTGCAGGGCCAGAACCGCCTGCATATTCAAATTTGGTGATCTTGATATCCGCATCCACCGTGCCGTAAAAAATCAAGGCAATACATCCTGCCAGTGACATCAGCATCATGCCCATCGCTATGCAGACCACCATTCTTTGCCGCTTTTTACTAACAGGAAGGAGGCTCATCCCCACTACAGGCAGCAGCAGCACAAGCGCCAGGCTTGCATTTTTATGGCTGTCATGAGCACCGGCCATGGGCACAAGTTGGCGTGAAACAACCCCATCGGGGGTCAACCCGGCGACATTTGAATTCATACCGGGGATGAACCCTGAAGAATCCGAAGGTTTTGGAATGTTAAGCCTGCCTTGCAAGTGGATGCCGTCCGTTTCAGTGATGGCTGTGGCTTCAAACGTGAACATCCCCGACGTTACCTCTGC
>JAURXW010000448.1 GCA_030654205.1 Bacteriovorax sp. | reverse complement strand
TTATAGTCTCTGCAAGAATTAGCATAGGTTTCATCTTCAACGGCTTCGCTAGTTGCAACAGCGGCTGCATTTTTAAAAGCAATAGAAGATAAGTTTCTTAAGTTTTGTTTTCGATCCGCTGCCGCTAATACATCAATATATGATTGTTTTAATTTTAATAAATGTTCAATTTGCTTGTCATTTGTTTCAGTTGAAGCGAGTACTTCTTCCATTTGTTTTTTTAGTCGTTCAGCTTCAGCGTATTCAGCAATTTCACCAGCAAGAAAAGCTTCACCGGCGCCCATTGCTAAAACCATATCAGGCGGCTGTGAACAAAATTTCAAACGAGAGGTAACTTGTGCAATGACTTGCATAACAACATCTTTTTGGAGTTCGCTATTATAAATATCAAAGTCAGGATCAGCGCCAGTATATTTTACGATCAAGTTTTCATTAGTATTAGTTACAGTAGTTGCTTCTTTGACGACATCTAGGACTTGATTTGAATCTTGTGACATGACTCCTGTTGAAATTAGAAAGCTGCAAACTATTCCTAAAACTATAAAATTCCAAACTTGTTTCATCATACATACACCTTAAATATTTACTCTCTAGATATAGATAAATTATACGCCATTACTCATTTTCAGCTATTTATTTAAATCTTGGAATATTTATTCTTCAATGATTTAAACTAGTAAAACGATTTTTTGGTAATTTGTAAATTGCCCAAAATAATGGGCGGTCATGCCTTTGGGGATTAATCAATAATCAAGGTGGTTGAACTGAAACAGAGATCAAAACTTGTAAGTTTGTTGATTTGATTTATTCTATAACAAGTAATGATCTATCAAAAAGTTTAAAAAAAGGAGCTGCAAATGAAAATAATAATATTATTAATTGCACTATCGTCACTATCAAACGTATTTTCTTCGGAGCAAAAAAACAATGAAACTCCTTGCTCAGTTAATCAAAAAAATCCGGAATGTGAAAATTATTTGAAAAACCTTGCGGCGAAATCGCCTTGCCATGAAGACGTGCAAAAGTTTTGTATTGATAAAGACAATAAAGATATTGGAAACTGGACTGTGGAGAGTATGAATAATTGTTTAAATAAAAACATGAAAAGCCTGTCACTTAATTGTGCAAAATCCATCAATGACAAAATCACGAGTAAATGCTTGGAAAAGTTACCTGGCAATTGTTCAAAGTATAAAGGCAATAAGCAAATTGAATGTTTGGCTGAAAAACAAATTAGGGTTAATAATAATGAATGTAAGTAAAATTCAACTGAACTCTATTTATATACTATCTACACCTGAAATATAGAGCGATAACTTAAAATCAGCAAATTCTTCTAAAGGTTTTGGCCCAAGGAAGTATTGTAAAAAATCTCTGTGATTAACTTGATAGTCTTTAGCTGAAAAATTAAAGGACACAAGTTCATTATTCATTTCACTAATTGATAATGTATGTTTTGAAATTTTTTGGAAGAAGCTATTTAAAAGTGAAAGGGAGCCTAGTCTCACGAAGGCTGTATAAAACATCTCTGTTTCATTTATTTTCGCCGCTTCTGTTTCAGGAAGCCACATCTTAAAGGAGCTTAGTTCATTTAATAATTCTTGATATTGCTCTATTTCGCGGCAAGAAATTTCATGGATGATATTAGAGAGATCTTTCCCTTTATTAATACAGAAATATTTCACAATTTCATTAATTGAATTTTTTTTAATATAAAGATCAATGGAATTCATTTCTCTAATTATGGACCAGTCTTTATCGGAACGCTTAATTGTAAAGAAGTATTGCTCATTAAATGAGTGATAAAGATTAACAATTGCTTGAAATTCTTTTTCGCTTAAATTTGAAAAAGTTGTTTTTTCATACCCCATAGGGCGCTCGTTTGAGCTAAAATCTTTTTTACCACTTTCAATTAATCCACCTGAACGATAAAAATAAAATTTTTCATAAAGCCCTTCGATGTCACTCCATAATATAAAGAGAGAGACTTTTTCTTTATATAAATTAATCGCATGATCCATTAAGTTCTTAAATAATTTTTCACCGCGATGTTCTTTGTGAGTAACAATTCCACCAATCAAAGCAACTGGCATTTCAATGTTTGATTTGATCATTGTGCGAAGTGAAACTGCGAGATGAGCAACAACAGTATTGGTGTTTTGATCAATGTATAAAAAGCAATTTTCAAAATTAAGTGGATCCATTAATGGAGCAAAGTCTTGTTCATAATGTTGTTGGGCATTGTAGTGAAACTCTTCTTCTATTAAGCCAATGACTTCTTCAAAATATTCAGGATTTTGCGAAAGAGTAGTGAGAACGAAATTTTTTACTGTCATATTGTCTATTTTACAAACAGTTGAGCCCATATTGTCTAAAGTTTTTTGCTTATTTTAAATGGAGTATTTTAGTAAGATAATCGATTTTGAATATTATCAACCATTTGAAAAGAGAAAAATGTCTAAAAAATAGTCATTATTTTCTAAAGTTATTTTTTGAGCTGACGATTAGTTACATGAAGCCGTGAGTGATCTAACTCACAGAAAGACATGATGTTTTTCAAGCCAGAAATCAAGGAGGATGTATGGGACTTCGAATCAACACCAACGTAGCGTCTTTAAACGCACAGAGGAACCTAGGCTCAACTAGGATTAACATGAACAAGTCTTTGGAGAAACTTTCTTCAGGACAAAGAATTAACAGAGCTGGGGACGATGCTGCCGGACTCGCAATTTCAGAAAATTTAAAAGCACAAATTAAAGGTCTAGGCCAAGCTGAAAGAAACGCTGAAGATGGTGTTTCATTGGTTCAGATTGCTGAAGGAGCGTTGGGAGAAGTTTCAAACATCCTTATTAGATTAAGAGAACTTTCGGTTCAAGCTGCTTCTGACACTATCGGAACAACGGAAAGAAAATTCCTAAACGTGGAATTTGAACAATTAACTTCGGAAGTTGATCGTATTGCAAACTCTACAGAATTTAACCGCGTACCATTACTTAATGGAACTGGTGCAGTGTTTGATATTCAAATTGGTACAAGAAACGATCCTATTTCAGACAGATTAACATTTG
>JAURXW010000446.1 GCA_030654205.1 Bacteriovorax sp. | reverse complement strand
GAATAATTTCAGTTTTTTCATCGGCCTTGGCTTCCATTGTTTGTCCCTTAGGATTAACAATATCAAGAGTGCCTTTATTTTTTTCTTGGCCAGTACTTAAAGTCTTTTTTTCATTTTCTTTTTCTTTATCTTTTTCTATAGCAACTTCACCAATATCTTCTTTCAAAGACTGTAGATCATCTTGGACTTCAAGCGGTGACATTTTTACGTCTGAAGATGAGGCTTCGGCCGGAACATCTCCAGATTTTTTCAGCGATTCGTACACATTAACTTCTTCCAAATCCGACGATACAGCGTCCTGCGCCTTGGATTGAAGTGCTATTAAGCTTGTGAATATGACAATAAAAAAATATTTATTCAAAATTAACTGGCCTCAAAAAAATCGTGCAACAAAGAATAATACTTTGCTTGCTTTTCAGGTTGTTTTAATTTTTCGCTACATGCTACTAATTTACCAAGTGCCTTTAAGACGTATCCTGAAAAAGCATATTTCTTAATAACTTCTTCGTATACCTGTGAAGCCAAATCGTATTCACCTTGGTTAAAAAGTAAATCGCCTAACATTAATTTTGCTCTCACAACAATTTGTTTTTCTTTTGAATTTTCAAGTTCTTTCAAAAGAGTAAGTGCTTTATCAAATTTATTTACTTTTACAAGCTCTTGGACTTCTCGCAATCTGGTAATTTGCTCATCAATGTCATCTGTATTATTAACATTTTGAACGCCCATGCTACTTGGAACAGCAGGCCCTTTTTCATTGGTAATTTGTCCTTCCGGCTTTAAGGCATCTACAGCATCTGCTGGAGACATATCTGGAATGGCCTTATCGATGCGATTAACTAATTCAGATGGATCAATAGAAGTACTTGCACCCACTTCAGGTTTTGCCTGTACATTATCAGCCGGGGGCGTCGGAGCCGCGGGAGTTTCTGTTTTTACAATTAAATTTTTAGATTGATTTAATAATTCTTGGTATTTTCTCGCAAGCTCATCATATTGTTCTTTGGAAACTGTTGAAGCGACAACTGGTGCAGATGAGTTAAGCGAAGTGCCTGTTCCCTGCTGAACTGAGTCCACAGTTTGACCGCGACGAAGCCAAAGCGACGAGCAGGAAGTGAAAAACAATGCATTGAATACTAATAACAATGCAAATAGGGCCTTCATGGCATATTTCCTTTTCACTTTTTGTCCTCCATGACTTGTAAATGTGAAAGCGATAACTTAACTTTATTCTAAATCAGATCAAAAGCAAGTCAACGGATTTGGAAGGTCATATGCTCAATCATTCTAGTCAACTTTTTCACTACATCGTCCGTCTTAATAAAGAGGATTCCGCTTTTTTTTATTTTCAACTAGAGGCCAATGATGGTCTGTGCTTCTACTCTACCTTGCCGTATGAACCCCATACTCAATATAGAGACATCGATTTAAAGGGAGACGTTTTTTTACGCGAGGAAATCAATCTTCTACTTGATCAATGTTCAAAAAAATTTAAGATAGACATATTAGTTGACGAAATTATTCCAGACAAAAAGGCTTCAGAATGAAAAAAATTTCTCTCTTTTTATTCATCCTATTATTTACGCTAGTCTCATGCTCAAGCCTCAAAATTTCTGGCACCAATGAACCAAGCGATGAAGAAATAAATGCAGAAGCTCTAAAGGCTTACACTGATGTAAAAAGTAAATCCAAATTTTCTACTAATAAAGAATGGAATGAATTAGTCCAGCGAGTGGTAAAAAGAATTGCGCTAGCATCTGGCGAAAATTTTCAATGGGAAGCTGTGGTTATTGAAAGTCCTGAAGTAAATGCCTGGTGTATGCCTGGCGGAAAAATCGCCGTTTATACTGGCATCATGCCTGTACTTAAAACTGAAGCGGCACTCGCCGCAGTCTTAGGCCATGAGGTTGCGCATGCAACTCTTCGCCATGGAAAGCAGCGATATGCCAGAGCGATGAAAGAAAATATTATTGGCATGGTGGTGGGTGGAGCAGTTATTGCCGGTGGCCAGTTTCTTTGTAAAACAGAAACGTGTAAAAAACTAAGTGCTCTGGGTGGTGTTGCCACCGGATTTGCAGTGACATTTTTTGATCGTAAATTTTCTCGTGGTGACGAATCTGCTGCTGATAAACAAGGCCAGTTGTATATGGCCAAAGCGGGATATGATCCCAGTGAAGCTCCGAGACTGTGGGATCGCATGAATGCAAATCATTCAGGCAAGGCCCCTCCGGAATTTATGTCGACGCATCCATCTGATGAAAATCGTAAAGCGGCCCTAAATGAATGGATGCCTGAGGCTTACCAGCTCTACTCTCAAGCCCCACATAAATACGGTCTAGGCGTAAATATTAATTAACTTTATCTGGGTATTCCAATTTAACTAAAATTGGAAAATGATCAGAGTAGCCAATACCTTTTCGTGTTTTACCATTGGGGTTAAAACGTTTTGGAGCACTCACAATTTTAATATTTTGTTGCTCCCCTTCACGAATTTTTTTCTTCAAATTATGAGTTATGAAATGAGGAGCATAAATCTCAAATGATTTTAAAAGTACCTTCAACTCTTTTCCATCCATTAAAACTTTATTAACAAAAAAATGATCTAAAAAATTCCATTGATCCTTTGGTCCAAAATAATAGGTTCCAGGAACCTTTGTTTTAGGGGCGGCAAGGACAATATCAGTAAAGAGATTGTCTTTGAATAAAACTGTTTTGAAAGGATGGGGATTATTCTCCTCACTAGTATTAAAATCTCCCAAGGCCATAATTGCCATATGGGGATTCTTTTTTAAAATCTCAGCTGAACGCTTTGCTAAAACTTCTGCAGCTTGAACTCTCC
>JAURXW010000444.1 GCA_030654205.1 Bacteriovorax sp. | reverse complement strand
CATAGTTTGTAAAGTGTTCACAACATGGCGAAGAAATTTTGATCCAATTTCGCCATCGATTACACGGTGATCGTAAGTATGTGTTGCATACATCATTTGACGAATAGCAATTGCATCATCTGCCGTTACAACTGGACGTTTAGCGATTGTTCCAACACAAAAAATCCCCAACTGAGGTTGAAGAATAACTGGAGTTGCAATTAAAATTCCAAACGATCCATTATTTGTGAAAGTATAAGTTCCACCTGTTAAATCATCCATTGTTAATTTTTTTGTTTTTGCTTTTTTTACTAAAATATCAAGCGCGCGGGCAAGACCTCTAATATTTAAATTATCAGCACCTTTAATAACTGGAACCACAAGACCATTTCCAGGAACTGCAACAGCACATCCTAAATTAATATCTTTTTTCATGATGATATTATCACCATCGATCGAAGCATTGACGATTGGAAATTCTTTAAGTGCTTGTACAAGAGCGTAAAGAATAAAATGAGTGTAAGTTAAAGAGAAGCCTTCTTGAGCTTCAAATTCTTTTTTAAAGCCTTCTCTGAATTTCACTAGTTTTGTCATATCGATTTCATCGATTGAATTTACATGTGGAGAAGTTAATTTCGAAGCTTGCATATTTCTAGCAATAGTCTTTCTCATATTGTCCATAGGAACAATTGAAATGCGCTCACCCGGAGCAAATGCAGGAACTGATGCCACTGGTGCTTTTTTAGCTGCGGGTGCGCTTGGAGCTGCTTTTCTATTGGCAACGTAAGTTTCAAAGTCAGCTTTGTTAACTCTTCCGGCAGCTCCTGTTCCTTTAATTTGAGCAAGTTCATTCAGTGCCACTCCAGCTTCACGGGCCATCGCTTTAACGAGTGGAGTATAAAAACGATCGTCTGATTCTTCTGTTGGTGATGCTGCTGCTGGAGTCGCAACAGGGGCAGATGTTGCTGGCGTTACTGGTGCCGGAGCTGCTGCTTTCGCTGCAGGAGCCGCTGCTGCTCCTGCGCCTTTAAAAGGCACAGAAAGATCATCTTCAATTATGGCTATTAATTTTTGAATATCAACAGTGTCACCTTCTTTAAAAAGAAGTTCCTCAACACGACCTTCGATCGGAGCTGGTATTTCTGATTCAACTTTATCAGTTGAAATTTCAAGTAAAATTTCATCAAGGGCAATTTTATCACCGGGTGCTTTATGCCACTTAGTAATAGTTCCAGTTGTGATCGACTCTCCCATTTGGGGCATTACGATTTCGTGTCTCATTTATAGTCTCCTGATTTCAATTTCAAAAATTAGTTAGTCGTTAGTAATTAAGAGCTCTGCCTTTTGATGCCAGTACCGCTTCCCCTAACCATTCTCCAAGAGTTGGATGGGGATGGATTGTCGCAAAAATCTCCTCATCAATTCCTTCCATTGTTTTGAAAAGAACGTACTCGTGAATTAACTCTGTGGCTTGAGTTCCAACAATATGAGCTCCTAGCATTTCGCCATGTTTACCCATCAGTGTTTTTACAAATCCATCTTTTTCATTTGAAGCTACAGCTTTACCGTTGGCGACAAATGGTAACTTTCCTACTTTGTATTCAATTCCCTTTGCTTTCAATTCTCTTTCTGTATATCCCACTGATGCCACTTGCGGCTGACAATAAGTACAACCGGCAATATTCATTTTATCGATAGCGTGTGGATGAAGTCCTGCTAAATGTTCCGCCGCCGTTACACCTTCATGAGAAGCAGCATGGGCCAAAAGTGGTGGTCCAGAGACATCACCTATAGCATAAATATTGGGAACATTAGTTTGGTACATAGAATTTACAGAGACAAATCCACGTTCTGTTTTTATACCGACTGCTTCAAGGCCAATATTGTCGATGTTACCAGTCATCCCAACAGCAATCAGACCCATTTCAAATTTATGCTCAACTTCCTTTCCTGCTATTTTTTCAAAAATTGAAACATCATTGCCGTTATTAACTGCACGAACCCCTTCAATTCCCAATGACATTTTAATGCCATATTTTTTATAAGCTTTTTCTACTTCAATTGATGAATCGTCGTCTTCGATTGGCAATAAATGTTTTTGCAATTCAAAAATATGAACTTCAACTCCAAAGGCATTCCAAAAATAAGCAAACTCAACACCAATAGCACCGGCCCCAATGATCCCAATAGATTTTGGAAGAGTTTCCATTTTAACTGCTTCCCAAGCCCCTATAAGTCTTTTTCCATCGTGCTCAAGACCGGGAAAAGTTTTATAGTGTGCACCTGTGGCCACAATTAAATCCTTAAAGGTAATGGTGTCCACAGCACTCGCTGTTTTTACTTCGATAGTTGTCGCTGATTTGATTTTTCCAAAACCCGAGAGCACTTCAATATTATTTTTCTTCATTAAAAAAGAAACACCTTTTGAAATACGGTCTGAAATTCCACTCGCGCGTTTGACGGCCTGAGCTCCATCGAGTCCTTTAATCTCAATATTAATTCCCAGCTCTTTCATATCTTGAAGTTCATGAACAGAGTGAGCAGATTTTAAAACTGCTTTAGTAGGAATGCATCCACGGTTAAGGCATACGCCTCCCATTTTATCCATTTCGATAATTGCTACTTTTTTTCCTAACTGACTTGCCCTAATTGCAGCTACATAACCACCAGGACCAGCACCGAGAACCACAAGATCAAAAGTTTTCATTCATTGAATCCTTAAATATTTTAGTTTAATGTAGGCTACATTTTTAAAGATGATGGCTTCGGTTGTCAATGAAAGGACAGTCAAAAAAACGTGATAAAAAAAGAAGATAAAATTATTCTCAAAACTGAAAGAATCTCTAGCGATACTAATGAGATGGAATTGACCACTGCGGAACGTCAAACACTTTTAGAATTCTTCCCTGAAGGATTAATTGCTATTGATTTAGAAACCACTGGGCTCTCCCCTATGGTGGACCGAATTATTGAAATAGCAGCTTTTAAAGTGACTCCTGAGGGCATTAGCCTCTACGCGACTTTAATCAATCCAGAAATTCCCATCCCGCCTCATACCACTGATATTCATAATATCACTGATAGCATGGTGATTGACTCACCAAAATTAATTGATGTGTTAGAAGAGTTCAAAGAATTTTTAGGCGAAACACCTATCGTTGCTCATAATGCTAAATTTGATTTAGGTTTTATTGTGATGGGCATGCAACGCTCAAAAATAAAACTCTCTGAGGCCTTGATTTATTGCTCTTGTAAAATGTCGCGCATCACCCATAAAGAAGTGCTCAATCATAAACTTGCAACTTTAGTCAAAGAGCTCAATATTCCTCTGCTCAATCATCACCGCGCCCTCGATGATGCTTATGCTTCACTTAAAATATTTATCCAAGGCCTGGAGCGACTTAAAAATAGCGATAATCTTGAAAAACAAAAGTCCGATTTAAAAAGTCATGGTCTGCTTTTTTCACTTGATCAATTTGACGAATCTAAGGCCGAAGATTTGCCACTTCACTTGGAAGAATTAAATAAATTAGTCAAAGAAGCTGCGGTGATTGAAATCCAATATTCTGGCGGAACTCATAAAAATCAATTTCGTCCTGTAAAACTAACTAGTTTACTCAACACTCCAGATGGCAATATTTTATATGCTCGATGTCTCTTGAGTGATATGTATAAATCATTCAAAATCAGTAAAATAAAAGCACTCCGCCATCCTAGTGCTGAGGCCATAGGCCAGTGGTTTTTAAAACTACAAAAATAAAGAATAATCATTATGAAAAATTTTATTACTAAAAAAAATATATGGTTTCGGATTCAACAATTAATTATTTTTGTTCTCCATTTAATTTTATTGAAATGGATGTACTTCGTTCTCTCAAATTCTGGTGCATTTTCGATGACCGAAGTTATTTACCATTTTGCAGGTATGTCGATAATGGGAGCTGTTTTGATTCGAGGATGCGCTTATTGGGCCCGTTATCATTACTTACAAGAATTAAAACTTAAACACCAAAAAGAAGCCTAACTTTATGAGCTGGCAAACTGAATTTAAAGATGCCCTTCGCACCAATGAAGATTTGGAACAATTCTTTGAAAAGACTTTTCCGAAAACTCAATACCCTCTTTTTATTCCTAAAACTTTTGCCGAAAAAATTAAAATCCACGGGCCCAACTCTCCTCTATGGAAGCAATTTATTCCTCATAATGATGAAGTCGAAAATAAATCTGGTCGTTACGATCCCATTGGAGATATTACTCATTCTAAGGGCAATCAACTCATCCACCGTTACCAAAACCGAGTACTTTTTACTCCTACGACAATCTGTCCGGTTTTATGCCGCTATTGTTTTAGAAAAAATGAACTTGCCGAAAAAGATGAAGTTTTTAATCAAAATTTTGCTGAAGCTAAAAATTATTTGCGTGCTAATCCTCAAATCAATGAAGTTATTTTCACTGGTGGAGATCCACTTATATTAAGCAATGAAAAACTAGCGGGCTTTATTCAAGATTTCGCCGAACTTGAAAGTATAAAATATATTCGTTTTCATTCACGCACTCCCATTATTTTACCTTCTCGAATTGACGAAGGTTTACTTGCCGTTTTAATTAGCGCCAAAGAAATGTTTACTCGCTCAATGCTCATGATTCACGTCAATCATGGAGATGAATTAGATGCCGAAATTGTGGAGGCCATAAAACTGCTCACAGATGCTGGTATAGAAGTATTTTCTCAAACGGTCTTGCTCAAAGGCGTGAATGATTCCACTGAAATATTGGCAGAATTATTTTCTCGCCTGGCCGACATATCGGTAAAACCATATTATCTTCACCCTCCTGATGAAGCCTTAGGCGCCATGCATTTTTATATGAGCCTCGAAGCTGGCAGACGAATCGTTCAACCATTGCACGATCTACTTCCCGGCTGGGCCCTTCCTCAATACGTCATTGATATTCCCGGTGGTGAAGGAAAAATTCCTGCGCTTAATCCCGAAAGCTTTGTTTTTAGCGGGACACTTATCAATCGCCAGGGTCTGCCTATCAAAGTTTAGAGATTTTTGATTGACTTCTTTTTTGACTATCTTTACTATGGCTTTTACAAATGCCTTAAGCGGATTTAGCTCAGTGGTAGAGCGTCTCGTTGCCATCGAGAAGGTCGCAAGTTCAATCCTTGTAATCCGCTCCATTTAGTCTTTGAAATTATTCACATTTATCGAAAAAGTAAATTCTGCAGTGGCTAGAAAATTGTAAAAAATGGCTAGAAAGGTAGAAGTGATTTTCGGCAGTAGTTTTTTATTAATTCTTCATATTACATTACAAAAAATTTATTGAAGTTAATGCTATAGATATCAAATCAAGAGTCTTAAATCTGAAAGGGCTTCCTCTACTTTTTGACATCTCAATGCATTATTCGTCGGGCGTTTTTCCGAAAACCTAATGTCAGTCATTCGGATTGGCTCAATTAATTTAGTATCGTATCCCAGTGATGAAGCTAAAAATCTTCCAAGCTCAAAGCGAGAAAAAATTCGCCGTGTTCCTAAATGATAAGTACCTGCTAGTCCTTGAATAAATGCCGCTTTAAGAATTTCTGCAATATCTTCAACAAAGACTGGATTCAACATCTGATCTTCAAAACATCGAGAAGCTTTATTAATCGAAAGATCTCGAATTACTGGATAAAGAATATTCTTTTGATGGTTCGTTTTAGACATCAGCTTGCTTGTACGAAATGTTAAATAATTAGCAAAGTTGTTTTCCAAAAAAATTTCTGTTGAAAGCTTGTGATGCCCATAAATTGTCTGAGGTAATCGTGGATCACTCTCATTATATGGAGAATTTTTCCCACTAAAAACATAATCGGATGAAAAGAAAACGGGAATTGAGCCAGCTTGACTGACGAGCTCCAATAATGCCTGCGTACCATCAACATTAACCTGCTTTGATATTGATTGCTCTCGGTAACATAGTTCAACATCTGTTATTGCAGCACAGATAACTACATATTGAAATTTTTCATATTTCAAAAACTCGGCAAACTTAGGTGTAATGGCCTTGCTCAGATCAAAGAGAGTTCGATTTATGAAATGTATAGTTAATGAATTAGAACTTAGATTGTTTTTCAACGATGATCCAAGAAAACCAGTATCACCAATTACAAGTATTTTTTTTAATTTCATAATAAAAGCTTCTAGATCAATATTTGCGTTTTTTTTAAAGTGACTTCTTCACGTACTCACTTATCAATTTATCAATTTTCACATTTTTACGAAGTTCCCACACAGGAGGAGTAGGTGTCACAAATTCAATGTACTCATCTTGTGAGGAAATTAAATATTCAAAATAATTTTTATCTCTTTTTTTAGCATATCCAGACAACGCATTTCCTGTTTCCAAATCTAAGAGAAAAGATGTGTTCCAAAGCTTCCAAGTTGAACATCTTTTAATTTTAGAATTAAAAGGTTTTTTTGTCCTAAAATATCTTCCAATACAATGGTACCCTAAAGATTCATCTGTGAATCTGTATGGTGTTCCGCTATCAATCGTCATTATATGAATTTCTTCTTCTTGATCTAGGGTAAAAAAAAAGTGAATTCCTGTTATTGTTTGTAGAATAAAATGAAGCCACAACTGTTCGTTATGCATGATAGGAGTTTTCCAACGCTCCCTAAGAACACCTTTAACGAAATCCGATTTTTCTTTCATTTGTACCTTACCTTTACTCTTAAATTATGAAAATACTTAGTAGAATCTTTTAAAGGCTGAATTTCTAACGTAGGAGGTTTGTCCCCATCTCTAAGACGTTTTATTGCTTTTGAATCATTGGAAATTACTTTATACTCAATGCCATCCGGTGGTTTTATCCGAATACCGGGCAACTTATCAAAATCTTCTTCTAGTTCTTTGTCCCCTCCTGCCTTTTCGTATTCTCGTGTTGGATTCTTTTCTTTTTTTGTAGTATCTTTCGTTTTGCCTGAAATTATTCCGACTTCTTTTAATTCTTTTTCAAGCTCATCGTGCGCTTCCTGCAAAGCCCGGAGCCCTTCGTCAATTTTATTTCGAACTTCCTTTGATTTAGAATCTTTTAAATAATCATACAAATCAAAAAAAGAATCCCAGTTAATTTTTTGAGCTGCAATGATAGCCGCTAATATCAATCCTGCTGCAACTGGAGATTCTATTAAAACAGGAACAGCCCAAACACCTTGAGAGTTTAAAAACATTGAAAAAGATAATGGCTGAACATTCTTATCATTAGGATTACCAAATAATGAGCCTATATCGACCAATACTCTTTCATCAGTAATTGAATTAATTTTTCGTTGTTGAGCTTCTTGAGTTACCTTGATCTGCAAAATGCCAATTTGATTAAAATGCCCGTCCGTAATAAATCGAGCATAAACATTTGGCGATATTATTGACCATGGTGTTTCATTTTTTTTCGTTCGCGATAATTTGCCAGAAGTTTGAATCATTTTACTTAATTCTTGATAATTATGCCCAATTTCACTCAGCTCATTTTTAAATTTTCTATACTCCTTAATCTTAATTCCGACTTCACCAAGATTGTTGATAACCTGATTTGATGCTTCGTTAAAATCTGGCATGATTCCTTGAATTGAACTTGAAAGTGTATTCCATTTTTTCTCAATAGTTTTGAGATAAGATTCTTTCAAGTCTTCTTTATATTTTAACAAAACGATATCTATAATATTTTGACTGGTTTTCGTCATTTCCTCATAAGAAAGTCCCGCTTGCAGACTCCACGATGTAATCTGAATATCTTCGACACTGAATTTCCCAGGTGCCATTAAATTTAATTCTCGAATAATTTGGGCCCTGCTACCTTCAAGCTTACTTAATGTATATAAATGAGCATCGGGGCTAGCCCCACTGTGCTTCATACAATAAGTCATTACGGGAATAGTATAGTCACCTGGAGGCAACATTAAATTTCCATTGAGATCGAAATCAATATTATTTCTTATTTTTTTGGAGTCAAACAAAAGAGTTTTT
>JAURXW010000438.1 GCA_030654205.1 Bacteriovorax sp. | reverse complement strand
AAATACATCCTCAAAGAGAAGATTACGTAGGCCATGTTAATCCAATTGGACCGCGTTCTTGTTATGATGAATCTAAGCGATTTGCAGAAGCACTTACGATGAGTTTTCATCATAAATATAATGTTGATACTCGTATCGTTCGCATATTTAACACTTACGGACCTCGTATGCGTCCTAATGATGGAAGAGTCATTCCCAATTTTATTACGCAAGCAATGAAAGGGGAAGATTTAACTGTTTATGGAGATGGTAGCCAGACTCGTTCATTTTGTTTTTCAACTGACTTAATCGATGCCATTCACAATGTAATGATGAGTAATGATCCAACACCAATTAATTGTGGAAACCCAGATGAGTATACAGTTAAAGAAACAGCAGAATTAATTATTAAAATTTTAGGAAGCACATCTAAAATTATTTATCTTCCGCTTCCAAAAGATGATCCAAAAAGACGTCGTCCAGATATTGGTAAACTTCAAGGTATCTCGGACTATGCTCCCCAAATGGCCTTCGAGGAAGGAATCAGACAAACAGCAGAATACTTTAAAAGTACTTTATAATTATGAAAGTCGCTATCACTTGTGATTATTTAATAGAAAGAAACCATTACAGCGAAGTCGTAGAGTCGATCTGTGAGCTTTTTCCAGAGGCCAGACTCTATTGTTTTGTTCACCGTGAGGGAATGATTCTAGGTCATATTGAGCAGAGAATGATCACTTCTACTTATCTAAGCAAAAAAGTGAAATCTGAAAGTGAATTCTATAATCATTCTTACCAAATACCGTCATTGGCTAAAAATCTTTTTGTTTCATGTGAATATGATTTGATCATTAATATTTCTAAAGGATTTTCACAGGGATTTAAGAGATGTGATAAATCCAAAATTATTACTTATCTTTATGATTTTGGTTTTGAAAATAAAATAAAAAAAACATTGATGCAAAAACTTTTTTATTCATTTGTTGTTTCTTGGGTAAAAAAGACTTTAAAAAAATCTGATTTAGTTATTGTTTCTAGAAAAGATTTACTAGAGGATATTAAATCCTTTTTACCAAATGCTGAAGTTGTCCCACCTCCATTTCGCGTTTCAGATTACTCACTTTTTCCAAAATCAATGTTTAAGCACGATTATTTTGCTATCGAGACTACTGGACTCACCCTCGCATCAGCTCGTGAGATCAGTTCTTGGATGCAGGAGTGGGAATTACCTTTCCAGTTTATTGGTAATGACGAGCATCTATCAGAAATGAAAAAAGATTTTGAAACAAATAAATTTTTTGGTAATCGATGTAGTGGAGAGCACGCGCCAGTGCTTGCTGGCTCCAAGGCACTTATTAGTTTTAATAATCATGAGTTTCCCAATCTTGCACTAGCTACGATGGCCACAGGTCGACCTGTTATTTTAGGCAATGACTTAAAAAAATGGATTCATGGAACAGGTTCTTATTTTGCGAGTTTTCACAAGGGTTCACTGCGTGCCATGATCGATGAAGTCCTCTCCAATGAAGAAGATCTAGATGGACAAAAGATTAGGGCCCATGTGATGGAGTATCATGATATTAAGTTTAAGGCACATATCAAACGAGTGCTGGATAGTTTTTCTCTGAGATAGTGCGCCAAATATTCTTTTTAAATTACAATTCCGGCCTAAATTTTGCTCTATAAGCATTAACCCTTATGAAAGTGAGGCTTTTTGCCTAAGTGGAGTTAAAAAATATGAAAAAAGAAAAACACGATTTACTTTCAGACACAGATTTTATCAAATTAAATTTACCTAAAAAAAAGCATCATTATCCATTGCCAAGTGACGTAATTCCTGAAGATGAAAATAGTGATCAGCTTCGCGAAACTTTACTAGGAATGGAGTATGATCTTGAGTCTCCGGAAGATCGTATGGATGATGATTTAGAGGAAGATGAACAAGAAGAAAGTCGGCCCTAAAGGTTGCAAGCAATCTCTACCATACTTTCCCGGCCCCAGGCGCTAGCAGATAATTTATCATTATTATCTCGGAGGGTACCCTCGACATAAAGTCTGAGGTCGTAATCTGAGAGATATGCTTCAATTAAATAATGGTCTTTTTCAGTTTCGGTTACAAAGGCAAAGACACCTTCAGCGGAGCTGATTGAAATTTTTTGATTTATAATAGTTGAGACTTTTACTTGTGAGATTGAGTCTTGATTTAGCAGAATATTACAATTAATTTGAGCACAATACAAATTTGTTGAAAAAATCAATGTGAGCAGTGTGAACATTTTTTTCATATAAACCTCTAAAGGTAGTTTATGAGAAAAAAAATTAAAATCAAATTAATATTATCCAGAAAGCAGCGAAAGTCTTACTGCTTTCTGAATTTTTTATTGATGAGGAGTGTCTCTTCCGTCTTCATGTCTTTCTTCAAATTTAGTATGGAAACGATTCGTGGTTTCAGGCGTTTTCTTTTCGGATGTAGTCGCAATTTCAGTTGCACCATTTTCTCGTAAAATATCTCGTGCCAGTGCTTCCCATTTACTGTCATCGACATGAATAGAAATTAAAATACCACCTTCCTCCACAAAGCTTTCATATCTTTGGGCCTCAAATTCGGGAATACCTAAACCAACCAGTCCACCAGCAACACCACCAATTGTTCCACCGACACCCGCTCCTGCAATGGTCGCCATGATTGGTCCGGCAGCAATGAATGGACCAAGTCCAGGAATGGCCATTGCGCCAGCTCCAACCAGCCATCCAAATATTCCACCGGCCACAGCACCCGTGGCCACCCCAGTTGCAACTCCTTCAGGAGCTTTGGTGTGTTTTTCAAAAGCAAATTCTTTCGTCCCTTCATTTGATCGCATCAAAACAGATATATCTGAATTTCTAAATTTCTGTTCTTTTAAAACATTTATTGTTCGATCGAGAGCAATTCGGTCTCGATAAATTCCAAAAACAGAATGTCTTCCCATTTTTTTGTGGTAACTCATAAATAATCCCTTGGTTAATAAGTAAGTTGATTGTAAATCTTTTTAGTACCCGAAGCATTTTTTGCTAAATTTTCTATTTTAGTTCTCTCGGCCTTTGAGGCAACATGCCCTTTAAGCGTGATGGTATTTTTAAGAGTAATTATTTTAATATTGTGAGCGTAGGTGGAAAGCTGATTATTTGCCATTATAACTTCCCGCAATTTTCGAGTTGTTTCTATATCACTTTTGTTACCCCTCGTTTGACTATCGGCAGTCTGACCAATTGATTGTTGAATATTTTCATATTGCGGTGATGCTGAAAATGCGTTCTCGAAAGTGATAATAAGTGCAATTAGTACTGCAATCTTTTTTGAAATCCCCATAACATCCTCCATTGTAAGATTTATCAACTAATGAATTTTAAGATAGTTCTTTTTAGCTCAATTAAGTAATAGATAATTTTGATGAGTTTGGTAGTGAGAAGATATTCAAGTTATTTACTTTAGCTTTGTTAATTAGCAGATTTTTCAAGACAACTATAAAGTTGATTCATATTTGATCCAGTAGAATTCATAAATGGGCCAAAGTGTCCGTAAGCTTTTCCCCAATAAAAATTTGGAGAAACACATCTTGCTTCAGATGCTTTCAAGTTTCCTGAAATAATATTGTTGGGATGAGTGGCCGACGTATTTTTGGTATTAACTTGAATAGCAAATGTTTGAATCAATTTATGGACACCACAAAACGCATTAAAACTTTGAAGCGAGCTTCCTACAATTTTTATATCGTTAGCTTGGGTATCCTTAAGAGCAATCATGCATGCTGGTTTTTTTGCATGCACAATGTTCCATGCCTTTATACACGGAATAATATTTCCCGATTTACTATTGGGAGTAAATTGAAAAGTTCCAATATTTAACTTAGATTCTGCCGGCTGACTTGGATCTTCATAAAACTGAACTCCAGCAGGTTTTCTGTAACCCTCTGGAGAATATTTTATGGCCGCATTTACTGAGCTTTTTGTATCAGGAGCGCTGAGGGATTCAGTATAGGCCAAGCAAGAAAACATGCGCGACCAAGAATTCAGCAATTCTTTTTTTGCGGAAATATCACCATTAATAACTTGTGATCGTAAATTGTTCACAGTTATTGAAAAATGATTAATTTTATCGATAACAGCTTGTGAGGGAATATTTTTTTTCAAAGTTTTAGATAATGTCGACGACGATACCTGGCAGAGGGGGTGCCTAATGAGAGAAGTCGGAAAATAGGATTGATCATCTTCACTGGTACCAAAAGAGCTACCGATAAATCCTACCATTGCCGGAACATCTTTAAACATCATTGCTGCATAATAACTTATCTGTTCTGAAAATAAATCATGGGCCTCTTCATCACTGAAGCATTTATCAATCTTGTCTTGATTCACAATACTTCGAACTTCAGTTAAGGCAGTTTGCTTTTGAAACTGATCTACACTTGGTCCAACTATAGAAGCAGTATTCAAGTAGTCACTTGGATCGAGGTCAATACCTAGGTCTATCGTCGGAGGGCCCATCGTCCAAGCCGATTGAGTAAAAAATACCGTTAAAAAGACAAAGAAAAGAGAGATTTTCATTCTTCTTTTTCGGAATCATTTACACTCTACTTAGAACTAAATTTAATCTTGTAGAAATGGGCATCCTTTTCCTTTTTTTCTATCTCAATGACCCAAAAAGATGATAGGAATAAATTATGGTAAACCAAACTAATTCTAATTCATTTAATTCACTTCCATTAAGCCAAGAAATTCTCCTTAATCTTGAGTCTTTGGGTTTTAATTCAATGACTCCTATTCAGGCAGAGGCCCTTCCACTTATTTTAAAGCAAAATGATGTTATAGCTCAGGCAAAAACAGGCAGTGGGAAAACGGCGGCCTTTGGACTGGGAATAATTGCTAAACTAAATCTTGAAAATGTTAAATTGCAGTCACTGGTACTTTGTCCAACACGAGAGTTAGCAGAACAAGTTGCTGAAGAAATTCGAAGACTCGCAAGATTTACAAAAAATTGTAAGGTCTTAGTTATCTGCGGGGGTGCCTCTGAATACCAACAAATAAACTCATTAGAGCATGGAGTTCATATTGTTGTCGGTACACCTGGACGAGTTTTAAAGTTTTTAAAAAAAGGTAGTATTGATTTAAAAGATCTTCAGACTCTTGTTTTAGATGAAGCCGATCGAATGTTGGATATGGGTTTTAGAGATGAAATGGAGGCCATAGCGCTTTACACACCAAAAACAAAACAAGCACTTCTTTTTTCTGCAACCTTCCCTGAAGAAATTGAAAGTTTAAGTCAAATTTTTCAAAAAAATCCGGTGAGAATAACAGTTGATTCAAAACATGAAAAAAATATTATTCGACAAATTTTTATAGAAGTTGAAGATAGTCGCCAAAAAATTCAAGCATTAATTAAAGTTCTTGGGCATTATAAACCTGAGTCTAGTGTTATTTTTTGTAAAACCAAACAAATCTGTGCTGATGTTGCAAAATTCTTATTAAAAGAAGGAATTTCGGCCCTCGCTTTTCATGGAGATCTTGAACAAAATGAGCGAACAGTAGTATTAACGAAATTTTCAAATCATAGTTGCCTAGTACTGGTCGCGACCGATGTGGCCGCTCGAGGATTAGATATTAAAGATCTTCGCGCAGTCATTAATTTTGATCTTCCAACTGATGCAGAAGTTTATACTCATCGAATTGGACGAACGGCCCGCGCAGGAAGTGAAGGGTTGGCTTTTTCCTTTTATTCAAATTATGAAAAAGATAAACTTCACGAAATTGAAAATTATCAGGGAATTCAAAACGAATTTTTAAAGCTCTCAGAGCTCACTTCAAATGCTCGTTTTGACTTAATTGCTCCGATGAGAACAATGTATATCAATGCAGGTAAAAAAGATAAAATACGCCCTGGAGACATTCTTGGAGCGCTGGTCGGAGAAGCTGGCATTGAGGCCACAAATATTGGGATGATTACAATTTTAAATAATCAAAGCTATGTTGCAATTTTGGAATCTCACTTAAGCTTAGCTATTTCAAAGCTTAATTCAGGTAAAATAAAAGGTCGAAAATTTAGAGTAGGAGAGGCATAAATGAAAAATCCAATACTGGGAAAACATTCTCATAACAATCGAGAAAGCCGTGAAGGTCAGGCCTTGCGATTTATTCGAGAGGCGCTGAAGCTTTCACAAAAAGATGTGGCCTTAAAATTAAATATAAAAAGTTTGGAAGTTGATCATTTTGAAAATGGTCGTAAGTTTTATAGCGTAGAAGACATTGGGAAATTTCTTGTATGTTATGATGTAGACCGAGATTTTTTTAATAATTTACTAAATCAAAAAAAGATTTCCAAATTAATGGTGAATCATTTAATGGTCAATAAAACTATTCTTTAACTCCAGAGGCCACACCTCTTTGCTGGAGAAAATCTTGATAAAAACGTGTTTGGAATTTTAAAGCAGCTTCTACTCTGACTCCATTGCCTAATAGTTTTTCAACTTTTTTCATGGTTTCTTTTTCAAGTGCTTCCATTTTTGCAATATCTCTTTTTTCATAATCTGGATTAATACTTTCTCTTCTTTCTTTTAAAGCATCAATTAGAGAAAATATCAT
>JAURXW010000434.1 GCA_030654205.1 Bacteriovorax sp. | reverse complement strand
CCCACTCAATCGTTGGAAAATAGTTTTACTTATATTGGGAAATAAGGCCTTGTTTAATGCCCTTTTATATAAGGGAGATTTTATTGAAAAAAATGTTTCAGAATCCCATTATGATTATTATTTTAACGCCTTCAATCGATTGTTCACTAGGGATCTTGCCCAAAAAAGTTTTTTTTTACACCTTTGTTTTTATGGAAAAATTAATTCTTTAATGGGAGTTCCCAGAGAGGCCAGTGAAAAAATACATCAAAAAATTGCCAATTCAAAGACGGTGGTTAATTACATCTCTGAAGACCTGATTTCACATTTGAAAAGTGGAATCAATACTTATGACTTTCTTTCCCTGAGTGATGTTCCTTCTTATTTTAAAGGTGATTTAGAAATAAACTTTATGCAAATGATTCGGCCATCTCTGGCCCCCGGGGCAATTGTCGTAAATCGATATTATCTTCGAAAATCAAACTGTAATCTTGAGGGTTTTCAGGATGTCACAGAGACCCATAGACTCATCATTGATCTTGAAAAAGTTCAAATGTATGATATCTGTATTTATCGATACAATCCTTAGACAAAATCGGGAATTTAGGGTTTGAAAAAAACTAATTGCGTTGCATGCAATTTCAAAAAATGCTATGTGAGTGGAATGAATAAAGCAAAAATCAAATATGTTTTAAAATGGGTTATGGGTCTTATTTATATCGTTGCGGGTATTAATCATTTTATTAAGCCAGAATTTTATAAACAATTGATGCCAAGCTATTTACCCTTTCATTACGAGTTAATTGCACTCTCTGGAGGAATTGAAATTCTTTTAGGCATTGGTCTTTTATTTTCCAAAACTACAAGTTGGAGTGCGTGGGGAATTATTGTTTTATTGATTGCTGTTTTTCCGGCCAATATTTATATGTGGACTAATCATATTCAAATTGATGGTCATCCTACCCCAATTCTTTTTCACTATATTCGTCTTCCTATGCAATTTTTATTAATTTACTGTGCCTTTCTCTACACTAAAACTGATTTTAAATAAGGAGTACAAATGAATTACTTATCACCCGAAAAACTAATTGAATCTCTTGAATGGCGTTATGCTACTAAAGCGTTTGATCCATCAAAAAAAATTGATAAAAAAACGTGGAAGGCCCTTGAGCACGCGCTTGTTTTAACTCCATCTTCTTATGGACTACAGCCTTGGAAATTTTTTGTAGTAGAAAACCAAGAAGTAAAAGAAAAACTAAAAGCTGTTTCTTGGAATCAATCACAAGTTACAGATTGTTCTCACCACGTAGTTTTTGCGATTAAAGAAAAGCTCGATGAAGCTCATATCACTCATTTTATCGAACAAACCGCAAAAGTAAGAGACATGGATGCGGCAGCTCTAGAAGGCTATAAAAAAATGATGATTGGTGATTTAGTCACAGGACCACGAAGTAAAGTTGTTTCTGAATGGGCCGCTCGTCAAACTTATATTGCTCTTGGGAATTTCATGACTTCAGCTGCATTAGTTGGTGTTGATACTTGTCCACTGGAAGGTATTGATCCAGTTAAATACGATGAAATCTTGGGCCTTACAGGAACTGGTTGGAAAGTTGTAGTTGCTTGTCCGGCCGGTTATAGATCTGCAGAAGATAAATATGCAGGTTCTAAAAAGGTTCGTTTTGATTCTTCTGAATTAATTGTTCATGTTTAAGAAATAAAGATTTTTATTTTTGTAAATAAAGGCCTTCGGGCCCTTATTTATTTAAGTAAATTGCGTAAGGCCAAAATTGCCAAGTCATTATCGATACCGTCAGGATCAACCAGGTGATCCTCATCATACCAATCTTGAGTGGCTTCAGTATGAGGACCTGCCACTAGTACTTTTCCAAGGCCAAAATGAGTCGTAAAGGCCGCTAAAACTCCATCTTGATATCTGGCCAGCGGAATAATTAATTCTTCATCTTCTTTTTTAACTTTGAAGGCCGGTGCATCTTGAAAATAAAGCCACCTATTTTGTCCATTCCACGTCACAAGTTCCATGCGTGCTGTTTTGTCTTCACTGTAGTCGTAAACGATACCAGGGATTAATCCAAGGGCCTTTGTTTCACGCTTATTTGGTTCAACTAGCGTTTCGGCCGCAAGATAACCACCAGCACAGATTCCCCAATAACGGCCACCTTTAAAAACATAATCTCTAATATGGCGTACATCACTTTCACTAAAAGACTGATCCATGATTAAATCGTCAGGTCCACCTGGCTGGATATAAACCGCGGCCCCTGTTAAAATTTTAACTGAAATTTCGCCTTGTTTAACATATTTAATTTTAAGACCTAATTTTTTTGCAATCCTCGCGGCCGATTGAGCACAGCCGTCACAGGCGGCTTTTCCATTATAAACGACTGCATACTTTACTTCTGAAGCAAAAGTACTCTGCAAATTAATGGCGCAGGATAAAAAGAATATAATTTTTAATAAAATATTTATCATTCTTAAAATGATAACATCGGTAATAAAAAATGTTCACTTTTGTTGAAGAGTTTATTAAATCTTGTGAATAAAACTCAAACAGTCAGGTTTTAATTGGTATTTTATTTGTAACAATAAAAACTTAAAACCTATGAGTTGCTCTTTTACATGTTCCATATGTATCAAAATTTATACGAGAATTTACACTCAAATATTCTCCTGTTACACGATTAATTGTACTAGTGATATCCACAACTATCCCCGAATTAGTAGTCATGGCGACTGATAATTCTATAAGATCATCATCTAAGGTTGTCACATATCGAACTCCATAATTTGATACATTAGTAAAACTAACACCTGAAACGCTAAATTTCTCTCCTTCAATAGTAGTTACTTCTTTTGCGTCTTCATCAATTTTAAAAACTTCAGTTCCTGATCCATGCTCCATCGTTAAATCGCAGCTAATCAAAATCTCATTTGCAAAAACATGTCCTGATACAAATAAACATGTGCACAATAGTAATAAGTACTTTTTCATTAAAAATCTCCCAAATAATTTTTACTTTTTTAAACTTCTATATGCTTCTAGTATTG
>JAURXW010000418.1 GCA_030654205.1 Bacteriovorax sp. | reverse complement strand
AAATAGGCGTAAAACTTTTGGCAATTTAAATGATGTAGAAACTGTACGAATTAATTTATCTTCGTATTCATCGACCACCTCGGCCCTGTCGGTCAAAAAAAGTATCATGGCCTTCTGCCAAGAAATTATTTTTACCGGAAAATAGTTGCAATCTAGAAGCAACGTCCTCATTGACTATAATTATAGCATGTTTTTAAAGTTCGAAATGCTCTGTAAGTCTTTTTAATAACTTTTTCCACTCAGAAGGTCCAATTGCCGCGGAATCGATCATTAAGTGATGGTATTTTTTAGGAAGTTGACTTTCTTTGTTGCTTAATTCAAGACTTACCCAGTGGGGGTTTAATGCGGCAATTTTTGTAAGCTTATTGCTGTTAACGAGCTCATCATGCGGATTAGTAACCAGTAGGGTTGGAGTATTAAACTCCAAAATATTAAATTTTTTCTTAACTTCAATTTGCAAGCGTCTCATTATTTTATATTCAAGAAGACTCGTAAAAGATTTTGCACGATAGTTTTCTAAATTCGAACTTTTTATTTTACCTTTAGGAAAAATCAGAGAAAGCCAGGCCGGAATTTGGGTATAAAATTTTGTGTAAGTCGCAGGCGCAATTAACACGCACTTTTTAATAAGTTGATAAGGATTACTAAGCATATAGTGCTCGCCGAGTAAGGCCCCTAGTGAGTATCCTAAAAAATAAAGAGGTCGCTCTATAACCTCGGCATGTTCGAGCGCTTCATCATAAGCATCGCTAAATTTATTGCACCATTGGTGTGGGTTATTACCGAGTGCTATTCTAAAAACATCACATTTTTTTGAAGTTAAAAAATAGGCCAGCTCATCCATTTTGCTGGGCAGAAGATTGAGTCCAGGAGCAATGATGACTACTGCAACGGTATCACTTTTGAAGTCGCTATGAAACCAAATCGATTTCTCAATTTTATTCTTCGTCATAATCTTTTGGATCATAAACATAGCTTGAGTCGAAATCGGATTGATCATCACTCTCTAGATTTTTTTCTTTTTCTTTAATGATAACCAGTTTTTTCTTTTCAATTTTTAATTGATAATTAAATTCTTTAAACTTTGTAACTGGATATTTTTTATCTTTAAATATCTTTGCGAGTAAATACTCTTCATCTTTTGTGAAAAGTGTTATTGCTTCTCCCGCCTTGTCATGTCTGGCGGTTCGTCCGATGCGATGAACATAGGCTTCCAGACTTTCAGAAGGAGTAAAGTTAATAACATGAGTTACGTGGGGAATATCGATTCCACGAGAAACGACATCTGTGGCCACTAAGATATGAGCAGATTTTTGCTTAAGAGCGTCCAGTGCTTTTTTTCTTTGGTGAGTTGTCATATCTCCCTGCAAAGTAACGGCATGATAATTATCAAGCACTAACTGTGCTCCAAGCGCATTGGCCTCGTCTTTGGTGCGAGTAAAAATAAGACATGCCTTTATTTTTTTATGTTTGAGTAAAAAACGCAAAAATGGATATTTTAATTCAGGACTAATTGGACAAAAGTTTTCAGAAATTATTTCTTTTGGTTTTGTTTCATGTAGTTGGACTTTAGTAGACTCGGGCATAAAGTCTCTAACTAATTCTTCTATCTCAGGACTAACTGTCGCTGAAAATAGAAGCGTCTGTTTTCTCTTAACCGTCGCATTGAGAGCGACCGTTAAGGCCGGAAGAAAACCCATATCCATTAATTGATCGGCTTCATCTAAAACTAGATATTCAATACCAGAGAGATCGATAGTTTCTTTTTCTATATGGTCTTTGAGGCGTCCTGGACAGGCCACAACTATATGTACCCCATTTTTTAAGTCTTTTGTTTGAGAGTCAAAACTATTTCCACCGTAAAGACTCATACTGATGAGGTTAGTGTGACGACAAACTTTTTTTACAACCGCTAAAATTTGCTCACTTAATTCTTTAGTCGGTGTGATAATTAAAATTCGAGTAGGGCGCTTAGGGAGTCCAATGATTTTGTCTATTAAAGGCAAAACAAAACTTAATGTTTTTCCGCTCCCAGTTTCTGAAACACCAATAAGGTTTTTTCCTTCCATAATGACAGGTATACAGCGTTCTTGAATTTCAGTAAAATTCGTGATTTTTAAATCTTCGGTAATTGACTTTTGAACAGGCAGAGAAAATAAGTTTTTAATCATAATTATTTATTGGTGAAATTCGTTATTTTATAACAGTGATGAATTTTTCTATCTCTAAAATCCAGCGGGATTGTTTTGTCTGTAATATCGATAACCACGGCCATTTCTGAAATTTTTGGATCAAGTTTAAATTTTCGTTTATTATTTGAAAAATAAAGAGTTCCACCAGGACTAAGAAGTCTTAGACAGTTTTTAATTAAAACTTCCTGGTCTTTTTCAACTTCAAAATCATCTTCCATTTTTTTGGAGTTTGAAAATGTCGGAGGGTCTAGAAAAATTAGGTCAAACTTATTAACAGCATTTTCCAAATAATCTAGGGCGTTTTGAATAATAAAGTTATGAGATTTCATTGATATTTTATTATGTTCAAAGTTTTTTCGGGCCCAATCTTGATATGTTGTAGAGAGATCAACACTTGTGACATGACTGGCCCCACCCATGGCGGCCATGACACTAACTGCACCTGTATAAGAAAATAAGTTTAAAAACTTTTTTCCACGGGCCTCATTAAATATAACTTGTCTCATTGGACGGTGATCAAGAAATAATCCGGTATCTAGATAATCGTGTAGATTAACCAGTAATTCTGCCTGATATTCTTTAACGGGAATAAATTCATTTCGTTCTTCTAAGCGCTCATACTGAGTGCTTCCTTTTTGTTTCATCCGAGCTTTTATAACAATTTTTTCTTCTGGAAGGTTGAGCACATTTTTAACGGCACTTATAATAAAATTGAAATGATCAAATTTTTCCGCATCAATTTCATCATCGCGTTTTTCATATATAACCGCGAAATCCTTGTAGATATCAACTATAAAAGGAAATTCTGGAATATCTTTTTCGTAAATCCTAAAGGCCTCTATTCCTTCTTTTCTGGCCCATTTCGCTCGGTGTTTGTAGTTTTTTTCAATTCTGTTTTGGATTGTTTTTTGATCGGCCATATTAGTATTTTTTATTTCCCATTTTTTTTTCTAATTTAATAACATCTTCCAAGCTTGAGTTATGAAAACGAATGCAGTACTCACCAAGTTTTAAAGTTATGTCAGCATTAATTTTTTTATGAATCCCAAAGACTTCAAACGAATATTGAGGATATTTCTCTACTATTTTTTCCAAGGGAAGTTTTGTGACAAATTCAACATGCTCTAGTCCGCTGGTGTATGAGTGTTGAGATTTAGGACTTGGAAGCTCAATTAAATATATTTTTCTATTTTTATAAACAATAGGCTCATATAATTTAAAAGTTGAAATTAAACGTCCATTCACCATTGATTCAATCAATAGCTCACCTAGAGGTGCTAATTCTTCTTTTTTTAATTTGTATTCGCTAAGACTTTGAACTCTATAGCAGATATGATCAAGCTCATATTGATCAACGTTTAATTCAATGTCTGCCATTTTTGAAAAAAGATCTTCTAAAAATAGGCAAGGCTCACCGATAATTTCTGAAAGTAGTTTTGCCATTATTTATAATCCGAGTTTTTATAAAAAATTACATTTGGGTTTTTTTCCATCACTAATTTTAAATCCCATTCTGATCTAACGGAAAAACACATTCTTTTTTTATGATCATAAACAATATTGCTACTGTTATTCATCATAAAAGCACCTTGGTCTTTATCATTGGCAAATTTTAACCAACGTACACCAATAAACGAATAACCTTCGTAATCAGCATTAACATTGTATTCGTCTTCTAAACGATATTTTACAACTTCAAATTGTAATGCACCTACCGCACCTAATATTTTTTCTGAAGTAGTGTGTCTGGTAAATAACTGCACTGTTCCTTCTTCCGAGAGTTGTTGTAATCCCTTTTCAAGTTGTTTGGCCTTCATTGGATCTTTTAATATGACTTTGTTAAATATTTCAGGTGCAAAATTTGGAATACCTGTGAATTGATATTTAGATTTTTCGGTAAATGTATCTCCGATTTGAAATTTTCCATTATCGTGAAGTCCAATAATATCTCCAGGAAAAGCCTCTTCAGTTATTTCTCTGTCTTGGGCCTGAAACATTAATGGAGTGGCTATCTTTAATTCTTTACCTGTTCGAACGTGATAAATTTTTTGATTGCGTACAAATTTTCCCGAACAAACTCTTAGAAAAGCAATTCTATCGCGATGTTTTTTATCCATATTGGCCTGGATTTTAAAAATAAATCCGCTAAATTCTTCCGTGGTCTCGGGGTCTAAGGTTACCGTTTTTGAATCGGACTCAAATGGAGGAAGTAAAACATCGCGAGACTTAGGACCTGGACAGCTGCTGGCAATCATATCGAGAGTTTCTTTGACTCCAAAATTATTAAGGGCCGAACCAAAAAATACAGGAGTCTGAATTCCTGCTAAAAATTCTTCTTCACTGAATTCGCCGATGACAGTTGAAACCATTTCAAGTTCGTCTTTTAGTATTGCCAATAAACTTGCACCTATAAAAGAGAGGACAACAGGTGAATCCAAGTTGGCAGCATCAATAATTATTGGATTAAACGGGTCCTTGGCATTTTTAAAACTCATGATTTGTTTGGTGCGAAGATCATAGACACCTTTGAAATCTACACCTGAGCCAATCGGCCAGGTCATTGGCACACATTGAATATTGAGAATTTTTTCGATATTTTCTAAAAGTGCAAATGGGTCCATTGCCTCGCGGTCATACTTATTCATAAAGGCCACGATCGGAGTATCGCGCATCCTGCAAACTTCCATTAATTTAATTGTCTGGGCCTCAACTCCTTTTGCTGAATCGATCATCATCAATACAGATTCCACGGCAGTTAAAGTTCGGTATGTATCTTCAGAGAAATCTTTATGTCCTGGAGTATCTAATAAATGCATGGCCCGATCGGCATAGGGAAAACTCATCACTGAAGAGCTGATAGATATTCCTCTTTCTTTTTCAAGTTCCATCCAATCTGATTTGGCGTAATGGCCGTCTTTGGCCTTAACTTTTCCCACATCGCGAATAACCTGACCAAACCATAAAAGTTTTTCAGTCATAGTCGTTTTCCCCGCATCGGGGTGAGAAATAATAGCAAAAGTGCAACGTTTGGCATTTTTAGCATGATCAAGCATTGAGATATTCCTGAATTTTTTAATTTTTAACAGAGGTAATTAGTCTGAATTTAGCATGGAAAGTATCAATATGCAGCATATTTTTCCCAAGGCCCGCGCTCGGCTAAAGCTCTAATCACATATTTTTAAAATAAGTGCCTAAAAATCCGAAGAGATCGGTAATGA
>JAURXW010000399.1 GCA_030654205.1 Bacteriovorax sp. | reverse complement strand
AAGGATAACTTTTTTGGCGGTGAACTTTCCGGCTAAAGTCATATTGCGTTTTTGATCAGTTCCCAAAAAATCCTGAACATGCGCCACTGGCATCGTGGCCATTTCTTTCATTAAACTGGCATAACGATCAAGAGGATGACCGGAAATATAAATTCCCATTAATTCAGCTTCAAGTGCCAAGCGTTCGATATCATCGAATTCTGGAACTTCTTGAATATCTAAATTGGCCTCTGCCGTTTGGTTAAAACTCGCCCCATTTTCAGACGACATATCAAACAAAGAGACAAGACCAAGAGAAGTTTCTTCTTGTCGTTTTTTACAATAGGCTAAAATCATATCGAGATTTTCTAAAAGTGTTTTGCGATTTAATTTTTCACACTCATCAAATGAACCAACCTTGATTAGAGATTCAATCACACGCGTATTGATAACTTTTAAATTAACTCGCTCACAGAAATTAACAAATCCAGTGTAAGGACCATTGGCCAAGCGTTCACGGACAACTTCTTCAACAGCATTGGCCCCAACGTTTTTAATAGCTCCCATCCCAAAACGAATATTTTTTTCAACCACATTAAATGGCCATAGAGATTCGTTGATTGAAGGAGGCATAACATCAATATCAAAATGTTTGGCATCTCCAATATACTGAGTGATTTTATCCATATTCCCAAGTTCAGAACTAAGGAGGGCAGCAAAAAAAGCTGCAGGATAATAATATTTTAAGAAAGCTGTTTGATAAGAAATAACAGAATAAGCGACGGCGTGAGATTTGTTAAATCCATATTCCGCAAATTTTTCCATTTTATCGAAAAGATCATTGGCAATAACAGTATCGTAATTGCGTTCGCGAGCCCCGGCCAAAAATAACTCCCGGTGCTTTGCCATTTCGTCAGCTTTTTTCTTTCCCATCGCTCGACGAAGCATATCAGCCTGCCCAAGTGAGTATCCTGCAACTATCCGAGCAACGTTCATTACCTGCTCTTGATAAATAATTACACCGTATGTATCTTTTAAAACTGCTTCTAATGAAGCAAATGGGTAGTGGGTTAGTTTTCGACCATGCTTAATTTCAATAAACTCATCAACCATTCCCGACTCAAGTGGCCCTGGTCGATAAAGAGCATTGATAGCTGAAATATCATCAATAGATCCTGGCGCGATTCGTTTACATAGATCGATCATCCCAGAAGACTCGAGCTGAAAGACTCCAACAGTTTCGCCTTTTGAAATAAAGTCGTAAACATTTTGATCTTCAAGATCAATGTTTTCGATATCAAAATCAGGAACCTTATCGCGTTTGATAAAATTGGTGGCATTTTCGATAACGGTAAGTGTTTTTAGTCCTAAGAAGTCGAATTTAACCAATCCGATTTTTTCAGAAAAATCTTTATCGAATTGAATTACTTTTTCCCCCATACGCCCTTTGAATAACGGACAGTAATTAACCAAGGGTTGATTGGTGATGATAACGCCTGCGGCATGAATAGAAGCATGGCGAAGTAAGCCTTCAAGTCGGCGGGAAATATTAACAACTTGTTTTATGCGAGGATCACCTTCCATTAATTCAGTAAGCTTTGGTTCTAGCTCTAGAGCTTTCTCCAATGTCATTTTTAATTCATCTGGGATTAGCTTAGAAAGAACATCTGCTTCACTAAAAGTTAAACCAAAAACTCGCGAAACATCTTTGATAACGGCTTTTGCCTGAAGTTTTCCAAAAGTTATAATTTGTCCAACTCGCTCTTCGCCGTATTTTTTAGTTACATATTCAATAACTTTGTAACGATTTTCCTGACAAAAATCCACGTCAAAGTCTGGCATTGAAACTCGTTCAGGATTAATAAATCTTTCAAAGAGTAAGTTAAATGGGATCGGGTCAACGTTGGTAATTTCCAGCGCGTAGGCCACAATTGAACCTGCTCCAGAACCTCTCCCAGGACCAACGGGACAACCATTACTTTTTGCCCATTTTATAAAGTCGGATACGATCAAGAAGTAACCAGGAAATCCCATCTTCACAATCATGGCGAGTTCGTCTTCTAGTCTTTCAAGATATTTTGGTTTGACTTCAGATTCCCAATCAGGTTGAAGACGAAGTTTTTGAAAATGAGGTCCACCAAAGCGCCATTCAATACCTTCGCGAGATTTTCTTCTAAAATAATCTGGAGCTGTTTCGTCTGTTTCAATTGGATAATCTGGAAGATGGTAAACTTGATTTCCAGCTTCATCTTTCCAATTGAATTCAACATTACATTTATCGGCAATTTTAAGAGTGTTGTCACAAGCTTCTTTAGCATAATGAAACGACTCCCTCATTTCCAGAGGTGATTTGTAAAAAAATTCATTAGTCGTCAAACGCATACGATTTTCATCTGAAAGAGTTTTACCAGTTTGAACACAAAGTAAAACTTCTTGAGCGGCTGCATCCTCTCTTGTTAAATAATGACAATCATTTGTCGCCACAATTTGCACATCATGGGTACTGGCATATTTAAGAATTTTTTCATTTACAATTTTTTGTTCAGGAATTCCATTTTCCTGAATTTCTAAATAAAAATCTTCACCAAAAAGTTCTTGTAGCTTTTCTATTGCTTTGATTGCTCGATCATCTTGATCTGTAAAAAAATTATAACCAACTTCGCCTTTAAGACATGCTGTTGTACAAATAAGGCCTTCTTTGAATTCACGAAGAAGCTCATAATCGGCACGTGGTTTATAATAAAACCCTTCCATATAAGCACGTGATAAAAGTTTACAAAGATTTTGATAACCAGTTTCATTTTTACATAAAAGAATTAAATGATGAATTTGGTGACGTGATTCCATTTCATCTTGTGAGCCAACAACTTTTTGTTTTTTAAGTGCCCCTTTTTCGAAACGAGATCCGGGAGTAAAATAAATTTCACTTCCAAGAATCGGCTTGATCCCAGCGGCTTTACACTGAGTATAAAAATCAATCGCTCCAAACATATTACCGTGATCCGTTTGAGCGATGGCCGGCACGCCTAATTCTTTGGCCCGCTTGATAAGATCTTTTAGCCTGATGGCCCCATCTAATAACGAATACTGAGTGTGTAAATGGAGATGAACAAAACTGTCTGGATGTGATTCAAGAAAGGACATAATCCTTAACTCCTAATAATTATACATGGGGAATACAGTTATTTAAGCATTTTAACCCTATAAAGTCAGCGATTTCGAAAGTCTTTTTTACATGGTTTTCATTGGGCTTTTGAATCTTTATGGCTTTTAGCGTAAAGTGAGCTATCTAACGGAGAATTAATGAAAAAACGCAGTGCTTCGCCATTATTAATCACAGCATCCATTTCCCTGATAATCATGGGAATCTTGGCCTATACACAATCGAGCTCAATATCACTCATAAATGATAATAAAAGTAAGTTGACTCTTAAAAATATCGCAAAAAACACAGCTACAAAGGTACCTGTTTTGAAAACTTTACTGTCCAATAATATTGCAAAAAAAAATGTCCAGGCAGAGTTTGAAAATAATCAACAAAACATTTTAACAAAAGAAAGAATCTATACTGAACAAGAAATAAATGAAATGTCAGAAGTGCAATTTCAAAATCTTTTACAAGACACAAAATTAAAGTTTCCAAAAATCAGTGAGATTAAAAAATTACCAGCAGAGGCCTTGCACCAAACACCTGCAGTCATAATTGAAGCCGGGAGAAATTTGGGAGTTATCAAGGAAGTTTTAAAAAACCATGAACCTTATGAAAAAATCGCAAGTTCATTTTATAAAAATTGCGCCAAAGACTCAGAAGGAACAACTCCTGTTAGGGCACTTTGCTTGGCCAATTTAATTGAATTGAAAAAGAAAAATAGTGAAAGTTTAGATTTAAAAGATTATCCAAATCATTTAATCGAACTCTCCAGAATGGTGACTGGAATATAAAATGATAAAGGGATCAAGAAAAAATAAAAACTTAGGTCAACTCACTTTTGATATGCTTATACCAAAAGAAACTGATCGTAATTTTCACTTGGGTGGAAGATCTTTTTATTTTTTTGACTTCGATGATAATGTCGCTTTTTTATCAACTCCCATTATGATTTTCCATAAAAAAACTGGACTGGAAGTTGCGCTTTCAAGTGGTGAATTTGCTCACGAAAATAAAAACATTGGAATTAGCGGTCCCTATGCTGATTACTTTATGGATTTTAACGATGCCAATGGATCTTTTAGACATTTCAGAGATAAAGAATTTAATTCACTTGAAATTAAAGAAGGAAAAAAGCAGGGTTTTGTTGAAGATATTATTAAGGCCTTAGCGGAGTTAGACACTCACTGGAAAGCTCCTTCATGGGAATACTTTTATCATGCGACCTATAATCAAAGACCAGTTTCACTTATTACTGCAAGAGGACACCATCCTTCAACAATTATAGAGGGTGTAAATCAACTAGTCAGAGCAGGTCATCTTCCACACGCCCCTAATTATCATAGTATATATCCAGTATCTAATCCTGAAGTTAGAAAAAATTTAGGAGATATTCATTTTAAGCAAAGTGTTGCTGAATTAAAAAAGCATGCGATAAGGGCCAGTGTTGAAAAGGCCATTGAGCAATATGGATATTCCCCATTTCATCGTTTTGGAATGAGTGATGATGATCATAAAAATGTTGAGCTCATTACCGAAGAAATGAGAGATTTAAAAAGAAAATACCCAGAAATGAGTTTTTTTGTTATCGAAACATTTAAAGATTCTTTTTCTAAAAGAGAAGTTTTAATGCACGAGACGAGAGAAATAATTTCGGCAAAAGAATCGACCAAGCCTCAGCTTAGTTTGTTTGATTAAGCTCAAGAAAAAAGATTACTCCCACTCAATTGTTCCTGGTGGCTTTGAAGTAATATCATAAACAACTCTCGTTATGCCTTTTACCTCATTAGTAATTCTTCTAGAAACAGCTTCCAAGAATTCATGAGGAAAATGAGACCAATTGGCAGTCATACCGTCTGAAGAATTAACCATTCTAAGACAAATGACATGTTCATAGGCCCGGCCATCTCCTTTAACTCCAACAGTTTTCACGGGGAGAAAAACGGTAAATGCCTGCCAAGTTGAATGATAAAGTTTTGCGATCAATAATTCTTCGTATAAAATTTGATCTGATTCCGAAACCATTCGAATGGCCTCCGGTTCAACTACTCCTAATATTCTTACTCCAAGCCCTGGTCCTGGAAATGGGTGGCGAAAGACCCACTCTCGATTTAGTCCAAGCGCCAATCCCATTTCACGCACTTCATCTTTAAAAAGAAATCGAAGTGGCTCTAATAGTTTTAGATTCATGCGTTCAGGCAGTCCTCCAACATTATGATGAGATTTAATAGTTACAGATTTGCCACCGGCAATATGCGGTGAAATTGATTCAATTACATCAGGATACAAAGTACCTTGTAAAAGATATTCAAAATGAATATG